>CANQVQ010000023.1 GCA_947627335.1 uncultured Clostridia bacterium
GTGCAAGGTCGGGACCTATAAGCTCGGCAAGCGGTTCCTGTCGCTTCCGCCGGTGCGCAAGCTGTTCCCGGACGCTTTGGAGCGCTTCCGAAGCGGGAAAGGCTCGTCCGATTACGCCGCAGCGTCACCGACCATGAAGGCTTGTCTGGTCAAGGCGGTCAACGAGGACCTGTCCCCGCTCCTCCCGAAAGTTGCCCCGTCCACCCTGCTGATCTGGGGCGAAAACGACACCGCCACCCCGCTGTCCGACGGACTTCGCATGGAAAAGGAGATCCCGGACGCAGGGCTGGTGCGCCTGCCGGGGGTCGGGCATTTCTCCTTCGCGGAGGACCCGTACACCTGCGAGCGCGTGGTGCGCAGTTTCCTGCAAATCGGAGAGGGGGATCGGAGATGACGGTGTTTTTCGGGGTCGTCGCCGGGGTCTGTCTGCTTCTTTGGGGCGTGTGCGCGTGGGTCGCCGCCCTGCATTGGATCCATCTTCTGCAATTGCAGTCCTACCGCCCGACCGAGGTCTGGCGGCGGCTGGTCGGCGCGCCGCGGAAGCTCGCTGGCGGGCTTCTGCCGGCGGCGCTTTCGCTCCCGTTCGCGTTCTTCGCGTCGGCGACGGCGGGGCGTGCGTGGATTTGGGGCGTGTGCGCATTGCTGTTCGTTGTCTGTGCGCGGTGCTTCAGTCCGCGTGAGCGGGCGAAGAAGCCGTTGAAATTCACCGGTCGGGTCAAGCGGCTGTGCGCCGTGTACGGGTTGCTGCTGGCGGTCTGCGCCGGGTTCGCGGTCTTTCGGTATCTTCGGTACGGGCGGGGGCTGTTCGTGTTGGCGGTCGCGCTCGTTTGTTCGCCGCTGATCGCGTGGGTCGCGTGCGAGCTGTGCGCGCCGGTCGAAGCGTGGGTCAAGCGTTGGTATCGCCGCGACGCGCTGCGCAGGCTCCGCGCCTGCCCGGACCTGCTGACCGTCGGCGTGACCGGGTCCTACGGCAAGACCAGCGTCAAGACCTATCTCGGCGCCCTGCTCGACGTGAAATTCGACACGCTGATCACCCCGGAGAGCTTCAACACCCCCATGGGCGTGGTGCGGACCGTGCGGGAACACCTGCGCCCGACGCACGAGGTGTTCGTCTGCGAGATGGGCGCACGGCACGTCGGGGACATCAAGGAACTCTGCGACATGGTGCATCCGCGCCACGGCGTCATCACCGCCATCGGCAACCAGCATTTGGAGACCTTCCACACGCAGGAGAACATCGTCCGCACGAAGTTTGAACTCGCCGACGCGCTCCCGCCGGACGGAATGCTGTTCCTCAACGGCGACTGCGACCTGATCCGCGACAACCTGCCGGACCGTCCGCGCCTGCTTTACGGGCTGCGCGAGGGGAACGATTACCGGGCGACGGACGTCGAAGTGTCGCTGTCCGGCACGGCGTTCACCCTGACGGCGCCGGACGGGGAAACGGTGCGCTTCCGTATGCGCCTGCTCGGGGAACACAGCGTGCTGAACGTGACGGGGGCGCTCGCGGTCTGCCACGCGTTCGGGATCCCGCTTGCGTCGCTCGCGCCCGCCGTGCGGAAGCTGACCGCCGTGCCGCACCGTATGCAGCTGCTGCCCGGCGAGGTCACCTACATCGACGACGCCTACAATTCCAATCCCGCAGGTTGCCATGCGGCGCTCGAGACGCTCGGGCGGTTCGACGCCTGTCGGATCCTCGTGACGCCGGGAATGGTGGAGCTTGGAGCGGATACGGAGAAATGCAACGAAGCCTTCGGCGAACAGGCCGCCGAGGTCTGCGATTACTGCGTGCTGGTCGGGGAGAAGCAGGCGATCCCGATTCGGCGCGGGCTGGAGGCGCGGGGATACCCGCCGACGCAGATCCGCGTCGTGCGGACGCTGGACGAAGCGCTTTCGGAGGTCCGTGCGTTCCCGACGGAGAAGCGGAAGGTGGTCCTGCTGGAGAACGACCTGCCGGACCAATACTGAAAGAAAGGCACAGGAAAGGGGTACATCCATGAAGATCCAGGTTGCGGTGCTGTTCGGCGGCAGGAGCGTCGAGCATGAAATTTCGGTCATTTCGGCGATCCAGGCGATGGAAAGCATGAACGCCGAACGGTACGACGTCCTGCCGGTCTACCTGACCAAGGACAACGAGTTCTACACCGGGGAGGTCCTGCGCGACATCAGGCGCTACCGGGACATTCCGTCGCTCCTGAGGGAGGCGACTCGCGTCTCCATGACCCGCGAGGACGGGAAAGTCGTGCTCAAGCAGGTCCCCGCCAGGCGGTTCGGAAGCAGCGTGCTTGCCGAGCCGGACGTGGCGTTCCCGATCGTACACGGGACCAACGTGGAGGACGGGGCGCTGCAGGGGTTCCTGCGGACGCTGGGCATTCCGTTCGTCGGGTGCGACGTGCTGGCGTCCGCCGTGGGGATGGATAAATACGTCATGAAGCTGCTCTGGCAGTCGATGGGGTTCCCGGTCCTGCCCGCCCTGCGGTTCTCCGCCGGGGATTACGGCGACCCGGACGGCGTCGTCCGTCGGGTCGAAGCGGAGATCGGATACCCGGTCATCGTCAAGCCGGTCAACCTCGGTTCGTCGGTCGGCATCACCAAGGCGAAGGACCGCGACGGGCTGCTCGCGGCGCTGGACACGGCGTTCGCCTTCGCGGACGCGGTCCTGCTGGAGCACGCGGTCACGAACCTGCGCGAGGTCAACTGCGCCGTGCTCGGCGATGAAGACGGCGCGGAAGCGTCGGTGCTGGAGGAGCCGCTCGCCGTCGACGAGATCCTCTCCTATCAGGATAAGTACCTTGACGGTGGGAAAGGCGGCGCCGGCGGCGGAAAATCCGCCGGAATGGCGTCGCTGAAGCGCAAAATTCCCGCGGAACTGCCGCCGGAACGCACGGAGGAGATCCGTTCGCTGGCGGTTCGCGCATTCGGGGCGCTCGGCTGCGCCGGCGTCGCCCGGATCGACTTTTTGCTCGACGGGGAAAACGACCGGGTCTACCTGAACGAGATCAACACGATCCCCGGCTCGCTGGCGTTCTACCTTTGGGAGGCGGCGGGGGTGCCGTACCCCGAACTGCTCGACCGGCTGATCGCCCTCGCCCGCAAGCGCGCCCGCAAGCAGGCGAACCTGACCTATTCCTTCGACACGAACGTTTTCGCGCTCGGCGGCGGCATGGGCGGCGCGAAGGGCGCGAAGGGCGCGAAGCGGTGAACTTTTTCTTCGCCGGAGGGAACGCGGTGGCGTTTCACCCACATCGGGACCACACAAAGTGCTGTCCTTTCAAGGGGCTTTTTGAAAAAATCCCTTGAAAATTCCCAAAAACGTTTCGGCTTGGTACCAAAACCGTGCGATCCGCTCGCGAAGGACTTTTCTTTCCTTAGGATCCGACAAAGGCAAAAATACAATCAAAATATCGCCCCGTAGGCGGACACGTGCCGCCGGAGGGGCACCTCAAGAGAAAACCGGCGAAGGCGGCGTCAGAAGTGGCGCAAGCCAAGCCGGTTTTCGATGAAAGGGGGGTATTTGGGGGGAAAACACAGAGCAAGGAGGAGCGTAGTGACGCCGCCGCGATTGTGTTTGCCCCCCGAAAGATGCTTAGGTGTTCGACGCGTAATCGGCGACGACCTTCTCGATAGCGGTCTGCACCTTATCGTGGATCTTTTCAAACTCGGACTGCACTTCGCTGCTCTTGCTCGTCGCAAGGGTGCCAAGCAGACCGGTCAGACCGTCGAATCCGTAGACGCAGCCCACGTCATAGCGCAGGTGCGAGAAGATGTAGTCGACCATTTCACGGGAATCGTCATCCATGTAGCCCTTGCCCTTCAGGGTGGTCTCAAGGTACTCATAGGTCATACCGCCGGTCCGGTCGTACTTCGCACCGGCAGCCATCGCATCGACCATGTATGCGGAGAATTCCTCTGCCGAATTGTCGTCCGACTGCTTCGGAATGCCGATGGAATACCCGTTGTTCGGGATCGAAACGTACTCGTCCTGCGTATCGGTCATCTTCGGAAGCGGCACGATGCCGAATTCGATCTCGGAGCGGGTACGCATCTTCGCGACCGCCGTGAATCCGGACGGACGGAAGAGTGCGCGTCCGTTGTAGAACACGCCGAAGGATTCTTCCCAGATGTCGATGTCGCTCGGCAGGTCCGTCGCGTACAGCTTCCAATCGGCATCGTTGAAGGTTTCAAGGATCTTCTGGGCGAGGTTGATGGACGCTTCATCCGTACCGAACAGCAGTTCCGGCTCGTCCGAAGCGCTCTTGTCGCAGAACAGCATCCCGGAAGCGCTGTAGAACGGACGCATATCGACGGTCGCCGTGACCATGCCGTAGGTGACGTTGGTGTCGTCCCACGAGGAGGTCGCGGTCGCGTTGCTGACGGCTTTCGACATTTCGACCATCTTGTCGAAGGTCCAGGTGCCGTTGTTGAACAGGTCGTAGGGGCTTTCCAGACCGTTGTCTTCGATCATCTGCTTGTTGAAGATGATGCACCAGGTGTTCGCCTTGTTCATGATGGTGTAGTCGCCGGTCGTGAAGAACAGCCTGTCGCTGATGGAGAACGCCCTGTTCGCATCCTGGTTCCACCACGGTGCGTTCAGGTCGAGGTTGTTGAGCTCCCGCAGGTCGACCAGCAGACCGTTGGACGCGAGCGTCGCGAGGCTGCCGGTTTCGAGGGAGTAGGCGTTGTAGGTGTTCGTGCCGGCGGTGGCGTCCTGCGTCGCGACGGTTGCCGCATTCTCTTCCTTGCGGATGTCCAGCGTCACGCCGTAGTTCTGCTCGATCAGGTCGTTACGGGACTTGACCGCGGTATAGTAGTTGTCGCCGTAATCGATACCGCCTTCGCCCACCTCGGTCGTGAAGTCGTCCGACTGATAGGTGCCGGTGCTGCTGACGCAGAGGATGGTGAAGGTTCTGCCCTTGTACTCGTCAAGGACGCCGAGCTTCGGGGTGTAGCGACCGTCCTCGCCGAGGTACTCGTCGACCTTTTCCGCATCGGATGCCGTGCCGCCGGATCCGGAGGGGGACGACGTCTCGCCTTCCTCTTCGCAGGCGGCGAACGCAGCGACCATGCAGAGCAGAAGCAGGATGCAGATCGCCGATCTCAGATGTTTTTTCATGAAATTCTCTCCTTACTGATGGTTTCTATCCTTTTTTCTTTGCAAAAATGGGGGGAAGCGCATATCCTGTCAGGGAAAGCCTACACGCCGGAATAGGCGGAAAACCCGCCGTCCACCGGCAGGACCACGCCGGTCACGAATCCGCTCGCCTTTTCGTCCGCGAGGTAGAGCAGTGCGCCGAGCAGGTCTTCCGGCTGCCCGAAGCGGCGCATCGGCGTCGCGGCGAGGATCTTCCCGGTCCGCTCGGTCGGCGTGCCGTCCTCGTTGAAGAGCAGGGCGCGGTTCTGCGCCGTCGAAAAGAAGCCGGGCGCGATCGCGTTGACCCGCACGCCCGCCTCCGCGAAATGCACGGCGAGCCATTGCGTGAAGTTGGAGACGGCGCTTTTCGCCGCCGAATACGCGGGGATCTTCGTCAGCGGTCGGTAGGCGTTCATGGAGGACACGTTGAGGATGGTCCCGCCGCCCTTGACCAGCTCGCGGGCGAACACCTGCGTCGGCAGGAGCGTCCCGATGAAGTTGAGGTCGAACACGAAGGACACGTCCTCGGGTTTGAGGTCGAAAAACGTGCGCACGCCGCCGTCGAGGTCGGACAGGGAGAAGGTCTCCCGGTCGGTCGTCGCACGCGGGTGGTTCCCGCCGGCGCCGTTGAGCAGGATCTGCACCCCGCCGGACCAGTCGGTCACCCGATCCCGGGCGGCTTCCACGCTGGCGCGGTCGAGGACGTCGCAGGAAAGCCCGATCGCCTTCCCGCCGGCGGAAACGATGTCCGCCGCGACGGCTTCCGCCGCCTCCGCACGCAGGTCCAGCACCGCCACCGCCGCACCGCATTCCGCGAGCGCCTTCGCGAACGCGGAGCAGAGCACGCCCCCGCCGCCGGTCACGACCGCGGTCTTTCCGCGCAGATCAACGGTAAACGGCAGCATCTTACTTCTCCAGCGGGATGCCCAGCTTCGCGAGCTTTTCGCGCAGGAAGCGGACCGCCATGCCGATGTCCTCGGCGGGCTGTTCGCCGACTTCGCGCTCGACGGTCAGGTAGCCGGTGTAGCCGACGTCGCGCAGCGCCGCGAGATAGCGGTCCCAATCCACGCCGCCGGTGCCGAGCGGCACTTCGAGGAATTGCCCGGCGGCGGCGTCCGTGACGATGCCGTCCTTGGCGTGGGTATGGACGATGTAATCCTTGAGCGTATGGACCGCGGCGACCGGGTCGTCGTGAGCGACCATGACGAGGTTCGCCGGGTCGAGGTTGACGGCAAGCCCCTTCGCGCCGAGCTGGTCGAGGAACGCACGCATGACGGACGCCTTCTCGGTCCCCGTCTCGCACGCGAACTTCGCCTGCATCTTGTCCGCATAGGTCGCCAGTTCATACGCGTGGGCGCGCAGCTTCTCCATGCGGGGGCTGTCCGTTTCCTCGATGTGACCGATGTGGGTCGTGACGATGCCGCACCCGAGCTCCTTCGCCGCGTCCAGCACCCGTTTGGACTTGTCGATGACCTCGTCGTTGTCAAGGTCGATGCCGAAATCCCCGCAGATAGCGGAGAATACCAGACCGTTCGCGTCCATGATGCCGCGTACTTCGCGGACCCGTTCGGGGGTCATGTTCTCCGCGGAGAAGTCCCCGTAAGTCAGGTACTTCTGCACGCCGGAGACGCCGAGAGACGCGGCGGCACGGATGCCGCCCTCGAAGTCCAGCCGGAACGAATCCGAAATCAGACCGATTTTCATAGAAATGCAACTCCTTACCGTGGTGTTTTTAACAGTGTATCGATCGGCTGCGCAAAGCTCTCGCCGAACGTATCCAAGAAATAATCCGCTTCCGCGCACCGCATTTCCCGCAGGCTCGCGAGCTGCGCCTTTTCCGCTTCGCGAAAGTCCGCGTTTCCGAAATGCGCTTCCTCGCGGCACTTCAGCAGGGCGCACAGCTTATCCGCCGCCTTGATCAGCGTCCGCTCCTCCGGCGTGTATTGGAACAGCGATTCGTAGGACGCACGCAGTTCCTCCGGCAGCATCGCGAACAACCGCGCCAGCGCGGCATCCTCGACCGACGTGTACGCTTCGTGCGATTCCCGGCTGTAGTACTTGACCGGGGTCGGGATGTCGCCGGTGAAGATCTCGGGCAGGTCGTGGTAGAGCGCTTTGGCGGCGATGCGGTCGGCGTCGTAGGACTTGCCGAAGCGGGCGTTGCCGAGGAGCGCGAGCGCGTGTGCGCACAGGGCGACCTCCAGCGAATGGGTGGAAAGGGATTCCGGCACTACCGCGTACATCAGCCCCCAGCGCCGGATGTACTTCATGCGGAACGCCATGGCGAAAAAGCTGTCGATCCCGGATCCCTTCCTTCCTAAACACTTAGTTGAGGTCATTTTAGCATACCTTTTGTGAAAAATCAACCATTTTTACAAAAATTCACCGAAAAACCAGAAAAAATTTGCACATCCCCTTGCAATCCGACGCGAAATCACTATAATGATAGGAAAGGAGGCGTTCCCTCTTGCGCTTCACCAAAATGCAGGCAAACGGGAACGACTACATCTACATCCAACTGTTCGACCAGCTTTTGCCCGACCCGGCGAGGGCCGCCGTGCGCCTGTCCGACCGACGGACCGGCGTGGGCGGGGACGGGCTGGTCCTGCTTTGCCCGTGCGCGTTCGCGGACTTCCGGATGCGCATCTTCGACCCGGACGGGACCGAGGCGGAGATGTGCGGCAACGCGCTCATGAGCGCAGGCGCGCTGTTTGCGCGTTCCGGGCGCACCCGCAAGGAACGTCTGACGGTTTCCACCCGTGCGGGGATCCGGCAGGTGTTCCTCGGTCCGTCCGGCGCGGACGGGATCGCGGTGTCCGCCGGCATCGGTTCGCCGCGTGTGCGGTTTTCCGGGCGGACGGAGGTCGTCTGCGGGCGGGAGGTCCGTTTGACCGCCGTTTCCTTCGGAAACCCGCACTGCGTCGTCCCGACGGAGGACCTTTCGGACGAGGCGTTCTTTCTGCTCGGTCCGGCGTTGGAACGCCATCCGCTGTTCCCGGAGCGGACCAATGTGGAATTCGTCCGGGTCGAACCGGACGGGACGCTTCGGATGCGGACGTGGGAGCGCGGATGCGGGGAAACCTATTCCTGCGCGACCGGGAGCGCCGCCGCCGTCGTTTCGCTGACGCTGGCGGGGGTTCTGGACGGCGACGGGACCGTGCGACAGCGCGGCGGGACCATCCGCGCAAGCTGGGACAGAGCGCGGTCGGACGTGACGATTTACGGAAAAACGCAGGCGGTCTTTACCGGGGAGGTCCCGGACGGCGCCTGCTGAGCCGGTTTTACCCGGAGAAAGGACAGGGAAACCCTTTTATGGAACTGCAAAAACTGCTCGACGGCATCCCCTGCCGTGCGGAAGGACCCGCTTTGACGATGGAAACCGAAGTCTCCGACGTCGTGTACGACACCCGTTCCGATTTCGGGGAAGGGGTGCTGTTCGTTTGCATCGTCGGCTTCCGCGCCGACGGACACGACCGTGCGGCGGAAGCGTATGAGAAGGGCGCACGCCTGTTCGCAGCGGAGAGACCGCTCTCCCTGCCCGCCGACGCGACGGTGTTCTACACCGAAAACACCCGCAAATTCCTCGCGCTCGCCTCCGCGAACCTGTTCGGACGTCCCGCCGAAAAGCTGTTCACGGTCGCCGTCACCGGCACGAAGGGGAAGACCAGCACGTCCTTCATGATCCAGCGTATCCTGGATGCGGCGGGGATCCCGACCGGGGTCGTCGGTTCGACCGGCATCCGCTACGGGACGCATTTCGAGGAGACCGGCAACACCACCCCGGAATCCTACCTGCTCCACCGCGCCTACCGCGAAATGCTGGACGCGGGCTGCAAAGCGGCGGTCATCGAAGCCGCGTCGCAGGGTTTCAAGCTACACCGCACCTACGGGATCCGCTTCGACGTCGGGGTGTTCACCAACTTCTCCCCCGACCACATCGGTCCGGGCGAGCATGAGAGCGTCGAGGAGTACCTGTCCTGCAAGAAGCAGATTTTTACCCAGTGCAAACGCTGTTACGTCAACGGGGACGACCCGCATTTCGAGGAGATCGTGCGGGACGCCGCCTGCCCGGTCTCGGTGTTCGGCATTTCGTCCGACGCGCCCTTCCGTGCGTCCGACCTGCGGTTCACGACCGAGAACCACCGCCTGCACACCTCCTTCACCGCCCACTGCGGCAAGGAGTCCTTCCCGGTCGAACTCGGCGTGCCGGGGGAATTTTCGGTGTCGAACGCGATGGCGGCGGTCGCCGTCGCCCACGGCATGGGGGTTTCGGCGGACGCCATGCGGGAGGGCCTGCGGGACGTGCGGGTGCGCGGACGCATGGAGATCGTTCCGACCGACACGCCGTTCACCGTCATCATCGACGCCGCCCACGAGGAGTTCAGCTGCCGCAGCCTGTTTGAGACGCTCGCGCATTACCGCCCGTCCCGCGTCATTTCGGTGTTCGGGTGCGGCGGGAACCGCTCGAAGCTGCGCCGCTACGGGATGGGCGAGGTCATCGGTGCGCATTCGGACCTGTCCATCGTCACGTCCGACAATTCCCGCCTCGAAAAAACCGAGGACATCATCGCCGACATCCTCGTCGGTCTTGTCCCGACCGGGGGCAAATATGAGATCATCCCCGACCGGCGCAAAGCGATCCGACGCGCCCTGCGGCTCGCCCAGCCCGGGGACTGCGTCCTGCTTATCGGCAAGGGGCACGAGACCTACGAGGACATCGGGGGCAAAAAGACCCCGTTCGACGAAAAGCAGGTCGTACTGGATTTCATTGCGGCAGGAATGCCTCAAGATAGTTGATGGAAAACCCCTTCGCGCTGAATTTCCGCTCGTATTCGGTCGGAATATCGAACGGTTCGGTCGTGCCGGACGGCGGGGAAGCGTGTAGGTCGTAACTGATATGCTCGACGACGAACCCTTCCTCCCGGAGGCAGTCCAGCGAAAAATCGAAGAGCGGACGGTTGTCCGTCTTGAAGCAGATCCTCCCGTTCGGGGCGAGGATCTGCTTGTATTTTTGCAGAAACGTGCGGGAGGTCAGCCGCTTTTCACGGTCGCGGTTCTTCGGCCACGGGTCGCTGAAATTCAGGAACAGCCGTTCCACCCCGTGCGGCGGGAGCAGGTCCGGGAGCGACGACGCGTCCGCGTTGCGGAATTTCAGGTTCCGGCAGTCCGCCGAAGCGCACTTCTCCATCGCCATCAGCAGTGCGTCCGTGATCTTTTCGACGCCGAGGAGCCGTTTGCCTTCCGTGCGGAGCGCCAGTGCGGTCAGGAACGATCCCTTTCCGCAGCCGACCTCCACCCAGAGTTCTCCCGGCTCCGGAAAGCTCTCGTCCGCCAGCAGTTCCCCGTGTTCCCCGACAACGGCAAAATAGCCGGAAACTTTTTCCAATCGCTCGTCGCGATGCTTCTTTTTTCGCATATGCATCGTTGGTTTCATCCTATCCTATGTGATTCTCACGCCCATCATACACGAACGGACGGATTTTGTCAAGACGGACCGACGCATAATTTTTCGTCCGCCGTGCAGACTAACCGACGGAGGAACATTCTCCAGTTCGTACGAAAGGAATCCGAAACCGTATGTTGATAGACAGAATCGCATTGCTCCTCGTCATTATCGGGGCAGTCAACTGGGGCGCCATCGGGCTGTTCCAGTTCGACCTCGTGGCGTGGATCTTCGGCGGGCAGGCCGCGATCGTCAGCCGGATCATCTACACGGCGGTCGCGCTGGCGGGCGCATGGTGCATCTCTCTGCTGTTCCGTCGCCGCGAAGCGGAAAACCCGACGGAGGCGTAACGCACTCTTTCGGGGGGCAAACGCAATCGCATCGCCATCGCTGGCGACTTTGTCGCAGCGCTGTCTCGCTCTGCCTTTTCCCCCCGAATACCCCCCTTTGATCGAAAAATGGCTGCGTCAGCGCCAATTCTGACGCCGCCATCGCCATTTTTCTCTTAAGGAGTTTCGGAGTCGGCGCATGTCCGCCTCCGAAACGTTATTTTTTATTGTAATTTTGCGTTCGCGGGGCGGCGAAAACGCGTTGCGCTTCCGCGTTCCGCTTTGCATTGACAAACCGTGCGGAATGTGGTAAAATGAACCGATTGCAACGCGAAAGGAGCGCATACGACGAAGCCATGTATGTCCTGACCTGCGACCACCTTACCTATTCCGTCGGCGCACGGGAGATCCTGCGCGACGTGACTTTTTCCGTCAACCGGGGCGCGAAAGTGGGGGTCATCGGCGTCAACGGCGCCGGAAAGACCACCCTGCTGAACCTGCTTCGCGGTGCGCTCGAACCGTCGGACGGCGGCGTGTTCCTCCGTCGGGGGACCGACGTCGGCTGCCTGCAGCAGACCGCCGACGACGAACTGCTCGCGTCGTCCGTCTACGAAACGGCGCTCGGCGGTTTTTCGGCGCTGCTGGACATGGAGGACCGCCTGCGCGTTCTGCAGGAGCGCGTCGAAAACGGCGACGAGAGCGCCATTTCCCCGTTTACCGAATTGCACGAGCAATTCCTGCGCGACGGCGGGAACGAGTTTCGCGCCCGTACCGTTTCGCTGCTGAAGCGGTTCGGGTTCTCCGAGGAGGCGATGCGCGAACCGGCAAACCTGCTTTCCGGCGGGCAAAAGACCAAGCTGCTGCTCGCCCGTCTGCTGCTGCGCGAGCCGGACGTTCTGCTGCTGGACGAGCCGACCAATCACCTCGACCTGCAGGCGATCGAATGGCTGGAGGGGTTCGTCAAAGCCTCGCCGAAAACCTTTTTGATCGTTTCGCACGACCGCGCCTTCCTCGACGCCGTCGCGACCGACGTGCTGGAGCTCGAACACGGCAAAAGCCGCCTGTTCTCCGGCAATTATACCGCCTTCCGCGAAAAGAAGCGCCGCGAGCAGGAGGCCGCCGCCCGCCACTACGAGCAGCAGCAGAAGGAGATCCGGCGCATCGAGGAATTCATCGCCAACCAACGTCGCTGGAACCGCGAACGGAACATCATCGCGGCGGAGAGCCGCGAAAAGGCGCTCGCCCGCATGGTCCGGCTGGAACGCCCGAAGGACGCGCCCCGGGGCATCTCCTTCCGCGTCGCGGAAAGCTCGTCCGCGTCCGAGCAGGTCCTGTCCGTGCGTGGACTTTCCAAGCGCTTCCCGGGGGTGCGCCTGTTCGACGGATTGTCCTTCGAGTTGCGGCGGGGGGACCGCCTGTTCGTCGTCGGTCCGAACGGGACGGGGAAGTCTACCTTATTGAAGATCCTGACCGGGCGGGAAACGGCGGACGGCGGGACGTTCGAGCTGGGGTACAACCAGAGCATCGGCTACTACGACCAGGAACAGCAGCTGCTCGACCCGGAGAATACCGTCCTCGACGAGCTGTGGAGCGTTTACGCCGACCGCAAGCTGTCGGAGGTGCGGGGGATGCTCGCACAGTTCGGGTTTTACGGGGAGGACGTGTTCAAGCAGGTCGCGGTGCTGTCCGGCGGGGAACGCGCACGGCTGTCCATCGCGAAGATGGTGTCCTGCGGGGTCAGCCTGCTGGTGCTGGACGAACCGACCAACCACCTCGACATTTCCTCCCGCGAAACGCTGGAGGACGCTTTGAAACAGTACGACGGCACGGTCCTCGCGGTTTCGCATGACCGCGCCTTCCTGCGCACCCTCGCGACGGACCTGCTCGAGCTGGACCCCGCCCTGCCCGGCGGTTCCCGCCTGACCCGCGGCACGGACGTTTTGCGGTCCCCCGCGCCGGTGGCGGAGCCCGCTTCGACGACGGAAAAGGTCGAACCGGGCGCCGGACGGCAGTCCTACGAGGACGCCAAGCGGCAGAAGAACCGCCAGCGAGCGGCGGAGGCACGCTTCCGTGCGGTCGAAGCGGAGATCGAAAACGCCGAGCGGGAGCTTTCGTCCGTCCGTGCCGAGCAGGAAAAGCAGTCCGCAAGCCCGGATTACGCCCTGTTGGGCAGTCTCTACGAGCGGGCGGAAGCGCTCGAAAAGTCGCTCGACGCGCTCTACGCGGAATACGAGGCACTCGACGGGGAGATGCATAACTTCGGGTGACAAACACGATCACGTCGGCTTGTTAGCGGCTATGCCGCAACTTCGCCTCGTTCCGCGTTTTTCCCCCGAAAACCCCCTTTTCATCGAAAAGCGGCTCGGCTTGCGCCAATTCTGACGCCGCCATCGCCGCTTTTCTCTTGAGGAGTTTCGGAGTCGGCGCGTGTCCGTCTCCGAAACGATATTTGATTGTAATTTGCTCGGGGCGTGACGGCAACGGCGGACTGTTTGGAAACGGCGGGGGCGGGGCATTTTGACCCCAAACCGAAAAGTTTTTGGGAATTTTCAAGGGGCTTTTTTCAAAAAGCCCCTTGAATGGGGCTTGGGGCAAAGCCCCAATAAACGCCCCGACACGGGTTTCTCGCATATTCTGACGCCCCTGCGCCATATACATACAACGATACAACGAAAACGTTCGGAAAGGGTTTGTCAAGTATGTTTGTATGTACGGTCAAAGCGTCCAGCATCAAGTTTTTCACCGCGATTCTGTTCTCCGCGGCGGTGCTCGTCGGCATCGTCGCCCTGCTGCCGGTCATCGACCCGTCCGGCGAGACCGCCGTCGCCGCGTTGGACTACAAGGGCGTCGATACGGTCGAGGAGCAGCTCGAATTCCTGCGCGAACTCGGGCATACCCCCGACCCGAACCCGGTCTACGCCGGGGAGGTCGTGATCCCGGAGGTATTCGACAGCGTCTACGAAACCTATAACCAGCTGCAGAAGTCCCAAGGGCTCAACCTCGAAAAGTACAAGGGCAAGACCGTCCAACGCTACACCTACGCGCTGTCCGACGCGTCCGGCGGAACGGACGGCGAGATCGGCGAAACGCGTTACGCGACTCTCCTTATCTACAAGAACCGCATCATCGGCGGCGACGTGACGACGACCGGTCCGAACGGGCGCGTCGAGCGCGTGGAGGCGGCGCAGGGGTCCGCCGGGGCGTAAACGGGGGACCTTTCCACTCGGCACTTGTGCATTTTTACTAAAACAAAAAGCTAAATTTTGGGTAGTTAGGTACTTACATTCTGTCCGATTTTTTGCTATGATAGGAATAACGAATTTTGTGAGATGTTGGGGTGGCTCAACGCCTCATCAGGAGGTCAGGAAATGGCAAGCGTACTTTTCAAGCATATGTATAAGCGGTTCCCGGGCGGGGTCACCGCTGTCTCCGACTTCAATCTGGAGATCAAGGATAAGGAATTCATCATCCTCGTCGGTCCGTCCGGCTGCGGAAAGACCACGACGCTGCGTATGATCGCGGGGCTGGAGGAGATCACGGAAGGCGAGCTGTTCATCGACGACAAGCGTGTCAACGACGTTGCGCCGAAGGACCGCGACATCGCCATGGTGTTCCAGAACTACGCCCTGTATCCGCACATGACCGTGTTCGACAACATGGCGTTCGGTCTGAAGCTGCGCAAGGTCCGCAAGGAAGAGATCAAGAAGCGCGTCGAAGAGGCCGCGAAGATCCTTGACATTTCCCATCTTCTCGACCGCAAGCCGAAGGCGTTGTCCGGCGGTCAGAAGCAGCGTGTCGCGCTGGGGCGCGCCATCGTCCGCGAACCGAAGGTGTTCCTGCTCGACGAGCCGTTGTCCAACCTCGACGCGAAGCTGCGTGCTTCCATGAGAACCGAGCTGACCAAACTGCATATCCGCCTCAAGACCACGTTTATCTACGTTACCCATGACCAGGTCGAGGCTATGACCATGGCGACCCGCATCGTCGTCATGAAGGACGGCGTCATCCAGCAGGTCGATACGCCGCAGAACCTCTACGACAAGCCCTGCAACATCTTCGTCGCCGGCTTCATCGGCACGCCGCAGATGAACTTTGTCAACTGCCAGCTTGTCCGCCGCGAGGACGGGGTGTACATGGAATTCGGTCGCAATCGCCTGATCCTGCCGAAGGAAAAGGCGGAGGACGAGGATCTGCAGCCGTACATCGGGACGCCCAACAAGCCCGCTCCCCAGGTCATCGCCGCACTCCGTCCGGAGCTGCTGCACGACGAGCCGGTCTACATGGAGAAGTTCAAGGATACGATCCTCCAGGCGGACGTCGAATTCACCGAACTGATGGGTGCGGAGATCTACCTCTACCTGAACTTCGGCGAGGACGAGGAAGGCGAGCCGATCAACATGATCTCCCGCGTGTCCTCCCGTTCCGAAGCGAAGGCGGGCGACAACGCCTCCATCGCCATCGACACCTCCCTGATCCACTTCTTCGACAAGGAGACCGAGAAGGTCATCATTCACTAAAAATTCGTTCGAGTTTCATTCAAAAGGGCTGTCGCGAGTTGACAGCCCTTTTTGCAGGCAACGGCGGGGCGGAACGTGCGGCTTTCGACCGGTTTCCTGCGCGGACGGGGCGGTCGGACCGGGACGGGGATTGTGCAACCCTACAGATTTTCCCGCAAAATCCGCCCGACGGCAAACGAATGTGCAGAATCGCAAAAATTTTCCGTTTTCCTCTTGATTTTTCCGTGCGGTTGCGGTATATTACTAAGGATAAAAAATATTCTGGCGGGATATGGCTTGGGGAAGCACGTCTGTTCCGCCGACGTGGAAGAAAGGGTGTGTAAACTTGAGTCTTATGGATTCAGGCGCAAAAAGAAGGCGCTTGTTCCGGCTGTGTGCGCTGGCGCTGACCTTGCTGCTGTGCGTGTCGTTCGGCGCGGTCGTCGCCGCCGCGGAGGACGCGGTTTCGACGGATGCCGCCGCGGAGGAAACGGTGTCGGCGGAGGCGTCGGAACCGGTCGAAACGGTCGAAACGGCGTCGACAGGCACGTTCGCGAGCGGATTTGCGAACCTCGCGCCGGACGCGACGCTCGGGGATAAGCTGGTCTACGGGCTGAAGGTCGCCGGCATCGGGCTGATCGTGGTGTTCCTGGTGCTGATCATCATCATGGCGATCCTGTACGTTTTCAAACTGGTGGCGGTTTCCAAAGGGAAGAGCGGTTCGTCCGCGCCGTCCGCCGTCCCGTCTGCGGCTCCGTCCGCAGCTCCGTCCGCAGCGGCCCCCGCCGCTCCTCCGGCGGCACCGGCGGCACCGACGGCGCCTTCGGCAGACGCGGAGGAGGAACGCATCGTCGCCATCGCGACCGCGGCGATCGCCGCTTCGAGGGGCGAATCGGATTGCGCGTTCCGGGTCATTTCCGTTACGAAACTTCAGTAAAAACAGACTTTTAAGGAGATTTGCGAGATGAAAAAATACATCGTTACGGTCAACGGTTCCAAGTATGAGGTCGTCGTCGAGGACGCGGACCCCAACGCGACGTACACCCCAGCGGCTCCCAAGGCCGCGCCTGCACCTGCGCCGGCTCCCGCTCCCGCGCCTGCGCCTGCGCCCGAGGCTCCCGCCGCCGCTCCCACCGCGTCTGCGGACGGCGAAAAGATCACCTGCCCGATGCCCGGCACGATCGTGAAGGTCCCGGTCAAAGCGGGGCAGTCGGTCAAGAAGGGCGACGTGCTGTGCGTCTTTGAAGCGATGAAGATGGAAAACGAAGTCATGGCTCCGCGTGACGGCGTGGTATCGTCGGTCGCGGTCAGCGAGGGCGCGACGGTCAACTCCGGCGATCTGCTGATCGTGCTCGGTTAAAGCACCTTGCGTGAGAAGCGGAAAGGTGTGATCGTATGTTAGAAGCACTCAAGGGGCTGTTTGAGTCCTCTTCGTTCGAGACATTTATCAATTGGTTGACGAAAGAACACGACGGAATGGCGCCCGGCTGGCAGTACCTGCTGATGATCGGCATCGCCTGCCTGCTGTTCTACCTCGCCATCGTCAAGAAGTTCGAGCCGCTGCTGCTGCTGCCGATCGCGTTCGGAATGCTGCTGACGAATATCCCGACGCTCAGCGACGCGATCTTCCACATGGAGTACTTCGTGCAGGAGGAGGGAGGAGCAGTCATTCAGTGGGCGAAGATCGGTGAAAACGGCGGTCTGCTTGACTACCTGTACCTCGGCGTTAAGCTGGGCATCTTCCCGCCGCTGATTTTCCTCGGCGTCGGCGCGATGACCGACTTCGGCCCGCTGATCGCGAACCCGAAGAGCCTGCTGCTCGGCGCCGCCGCGCAGTTCGGCGTGTTCGCGGCGTTCCTCGGCGCTCTGCTGCTCAATTTTTCGGTTCTGGAAGCGGCGTCTATCGGCATCATCGGCGGTGCGGACGGTCCGACCGCCATCTATGTGACCAAGACGCTCGCGCCGGGGCTGCTCGGGGCGATCGCCATCGCGGCGTACTCCTACATGGCGCTCGTGCCGCTGATCCAGCCGCCGATCATGAAGCTGTTCACGACCAAGAAGGAACGCATGATCAAGATGGACGTCCTGCGCCCGGTCTCCAAGACCGAGCAGATCATCTTCCCGATCGTCGTCGCCATCGTCGTCTGCTGCATCCTGCCGTCGGCGCTTCCGCTGGTCGGGATGCTGATGCTCGGCAACCTGTTGCGCGTCTCCGGGGTGACCGACCGTCTCTCCAAGACCGCGCAGAACGAGCTGATGAACATCGTCACGATCATGCTCGGCGTCTGCGTCGGCGCGACGGCGGACGCGAAGAACTTCCTGAAGCTGGAGACCCTCTATATCATCGTCCTCGGTCTGTGCGCGTTCGCGTTCGCGACGCTGGGCGGCGTGCTGTTCGGCAAGGTCATGTGCCTGCTGACGCCCGGGAAGATCAATCCGCTGATCGGTTCCGCCGGCGTTTCCGCCGTGCCGATGGCGGCGCGTGTGTCGCAGAAGGTCGGTCAGGCGGAGAACCCGTCGAACTTCCTGCTCATGCACGCGATGGGTCCGAATGTGGCGGGCGTCATCGGGTCCGCCGTGGCGGCGGGCGTGTTCCTGTCGCTGTTCCGGTAAGCCGGTTGAAATTTTGGAGAAAGGCAGTTGCATAGAATATGGAAAAAAAGCCAATCAAGATTACCGAAACCGTCCTGCGTGATTCCCACCAATCGCTGATCGCGACCCGAATGACGCTGGAGGAAATGCTCCCGATCCTGGAGACCATGGACCAGATCGGCTACTATTCGCTGGAAGCATGGGGCGGGGCGACCTTCGATTCCTGCCTGCGCTTCCTCAACGAGGACCCGTGGCAGCGTCTGCGCGTCATTCGCGATAAGGTGAAGAATACCAAGCTGCAAATGCTCTTCCGCGGGCAGAATATCCTCGGCTACCGCCATTACGCGGACGACGTCGTGGAATACTTCGTGCAGAAGTCCATCGCCAACGGCATCGACATCCTGCGCATCTTCGACGCGCTCAACGACCCGCGCAACCTCCAGACCGCGATCAAGGCGACCAAGAAGGAGGGCGGGCACGTGCAGGCGGCGATCTCCTACACGACCGGTCCGGTGTTCACCAACGAATACTTCGCGAAATATGCGCAGACGCTCGAGGAAATGGGTGCGGACTCCATCTGCATCAAGGATATGTCCGGTCTGCTCAAGCCGTATGACGCGTACGACCTCGTCAAGGCGATCAAAGCGGTCGTCAAGGTCCCGGTGCAGCTGCACACGCACTACACCGCCGGGCTTGCGTCCATGACGCTGCTGAAGGCGATCGAAGCCGGCGTGGACATCGTCGATACGGCGATCTCGCCGATGGCGATGGGGACGTCCCAGCCGCCGACGGAGCCGATGGTCGCCGCTTTACAGGGTACGCCGTTCGATACGGGGCTGGACCTGACGAAGCTGGA
>CANQVQ010000024.1 GCA_947627335.1 uncultured Clostridia bacterium
TCCGCCCGATGACGCCGAACCACGACAAGGTCCTGCAATGGATCGAAACGCAGTTCGGGATCGGCTGGGCGAACGAAACGGCGACGGCGTTTGCGCATACGCCGGTGTCCTGTTTCGTCGCTACGGAGGCGGAGACCAAGCGGATCTTGGGCTTTGCCGCCTACGACTGCACGGCGCCGGACTTCTTCGGACCGACCGGCGTGGACGAATCTGCGCGGAAGCGCGGGATCGGGGGCGCTCTGCTGTTGAAGTGCCTCGAAGCCCTGCGCGAGGAGGGGTACGGATACGCCGTCATCGGGTCCGCCGGACCGGTGGGCTTCTACCGCAAGGTGTGCGGTGCGGTGGTCATCCCCGAAAGCTCGCCGGGCATCTATAAGGACCTGCTTTAAGAGATTCTATCAGAAAGAAGCTATTTCATGAGCCAGACAAAACTGCGCGCCGGCGTCGTCGGCGCGACCGGAATGGTGGGACAGCGGTTTTTGACCCTGCTCGCCGATCACCCGTATTTCACCGTCACGGCGCTTGCCGCGAGCGCGTCCTCCGCCGGAAAACCGTATGAAAAGGCGGTCGAAGGGCGCTGGAAGCTCGCCGAGCCGATGCCGAACTGCGTAAAGGGCATGGTCGTGCGCGACGCGAGCGACGTCGAGGGGATCAAGCCTTTGGTGGATTTCGTTTTCTGCGCCGTCGATATGCCCAAGGCGCAGGTGCGCGAGCTGGAGGAATCCTACGCGAAGGCGGAGATCCCGGTGGTTTCCAACAATTCCGCCTGTCGGGGTCTGTCGGACGTGCCGATGCTGATCCCGGAGATCAATTCCGCCCATACGGCGGTCATTTCGACCCAGCGCGAGCGGCTCGGCACGAAGCGCGGCTTCATCGCCGTCAAGCCGAACTGCTCGATCCAAAGCTACGTCCCGGCGCTCACGCCGCTGCTGTCCTACGGGGTCGAAGCGGTCAATGTGACGACCCTGCAGGCGATCTCGGGGGCGGGAAAGACGTTCGACACGTTCCCGGACATCCTCGACAACGTCATTCCGTACATCGGGGGCGAAGAGGAAAAGAGCGAGCGCGAGCCGCTGAAAATCTGGGGCAGCGTGCGGAACGGCGAGATCGTCCCGGCGGAAAAGCCGGTCATCGCGGCGACCTGTACGCGTGTGCCGGTGCAGGACGGGCATCTGGCGGTGGTTTCGGTCAAGTTTGCCGAAAAGCCGAGCCGGGAGCAGATCCTCGCGGCGTGGAACGCGTACAGCGGGGAGGCGCAGCGGCTGCGTTTGCCGTCCGCCCCGGAGCAGTTTTTGACCTATTTTGACGAGCCGGACCGCCCGCAGAGCCGTCTGGACCGCGGTCTGGAGCGCGGCATGGGCATCGCGGTCGGTCGTCTGCGGGAGGACCCGCTGCTGGATTGGCGGTTCGTCTGCCTGTCGCACAATACGCTGCGGGGCGCGGCAGGGGGCGCGGTGCTGTCCGCCGAACTGCTGTATCGGCAGGGGTATCTGCAACCGTCTGCGGAAGCGTAAAGCCGGTTTGCCGCGCATGGCGCGGCGTCGGCGCTTTCGATGTTTTCGCGGGAAGGGCGCCGGGGACGGACCGCCCTTCCTTTTTTCACAGAAGGAAAACCACACACGGAGAGGGGAAACACGCATGAAACCGGACATTCAAATCGCCCAGGAAGCCACGATGCTCCCGATCGCGCAGGTCGCGTCGCAGATCGGGCTGCGGGAGGAAGAACTCGAACCCTACGGACGTTACAAAGCGAAACTGCTCCCCGAAGCCGTCGAGCGGCTTGCGGACAAGCCCGACGGGAAGCTGATCCTCGTCACCGCGATCTCCCCGACCCCTGCGGGCGAGGGAAAGACCACGATGACCATCGGACTGGGCGACGCGCTGCGCCGCCTTGGCAAAAGGACCGCCATCGCCCTGCGCGAACCGTCGCTGGGACCGGTGTTCGGGCTGAAGGGCGGCGCGACCGGGGGCGGATACGCGCAGGTCATGCCGATGGAGGACATCAACCTGCACTTCACCGGGGATTTCCACGCCATCACGAGCGCGAACAACCTGCTGTCCGCCATGCTGGACAACCACATCCACCAGGGGAACGCCCTGCGCATCGACCCGAAGCGGATCGTCCACGCACGCTGCCTCGACGTCAACGACCGCGTGCTGCGGGACGTCGCCGTGGGGCTGGGCGAAGCGAAGAACGGCGTGACGCGGCAGGAGAAGTTCATGATCACGGTCGCGACGGAGATCATGGCGATCCTCTGCCTGTCCTCCTCGCTGGAGGATCTGCGGGAGCGGCTCGGCAATATGCTGGTCGCTTACAATTACGACGGCGAGCCGGTCTACTGCCGTCAGCTGGGCGCGGCAGGCGCGATGACGGTCCTGCTGAAGGACGCGGTCAAGCCGAACCTCGTGCAGACGCTGGAAAACACCCCCTGCCTGATCCACGGCGGTCCGTTCGCGAACATCGCGCACGGCTGCAATTCGCTGATCGCGACCAAGACGGCGCGGAAACTCGCCGATTACACGGTCACGGAAGCCGGATTCGGCGCCGACCTCGGAGCGGAGAAATTCCTCGACATCAAGTGCCGTGCGGGCGGATTCCACCCGGACGCGGTCGTGCTCGTCGCGACGGCGCGTGCGCTGAAGTACAACGGCGGCGTGCCGAAGGAGAATACCGCCGCGGAGAACCTTGAAGCGCTCGCCAAGGGCATCGCGAACCTCGGTGCGCACATCGACAACCTCAAAGGGTTCGGTCTGCCGCTCGCGGTGGTGATCAACCATTTCTATGCGGATACCGAGGCGGAACTCGACTACATCAAGGCGTATTGCGCCGAAAAAGGGGTCAAAGCGATCGTTTCCAAGGCGTTCGCGGAGGGCGGAAAAGGTTCCCTCGAATTGGCGGAGGAGGTCTGCCGTCTGTGCGAGCAGCCGTCCGATTTCCGCTTCACCTATCCGCTCGACGCGCCGCTGACCGAGAAGATCGAAGCGGTCGCGACGAAGATCTACCACGCATCCGGGGTGGACTATACGCCGGGCGCGAAGAAGTCGCTCGCCGCGCTGGAGGCGCTCGGCTACGGGGATCTGCCGGTCTGCATCGCCAAAACGCAGTATTCGCTCTCGGACGACCCGAAAAAGCTCGGTGCGCCGAGCGGGTACCGGCTGACCGTGCGGGAAGCGCGTGTCTCGGCGGGCGCCGGATTCGTCGTCGTGCTGACCGGGGAAGTGCTGACCATGCCGGGGCTGCCGCGGCATCCCGCCGCCGAGCAGGTGGACGTGGTGGACGGCAAGGTCGTCGGGCTGTTCTGATGGAAAGCTGGGTGACCCGGTCGGTCGGGGAGACGGAGGAAGTCGCCGCTCTGCTCGCGAAACGGTTGGAGCACGGCGGGGTGCTCGCCCTGTACGGGGACCTCGGCGCGGGAAAGACCGCGTTCGTGCGGGGATTGGTCGCGTCGCTCTGCCCGGAATGCCTGCCGTTGGTGCATTCGCCGACGTTCGCGATCGTCAACGAGTACGCGGGGAAGCGCTGTACGGTGCATCACTTCGATTTCTACCGCCTCAAGGACGAGGACGACCTCTATTCGACGGGGTTCTTTGAAGCCCTCGACGGGGACGGGGTGGTCGTGACCGAGTGGAGCGAGCGGTTCCCGGAGGTGTTCCCGGCGGGGACGCTGCGCCTGCATTTCGATGTTTTGCCGGACGGGAGCAGGAGGTTGGAGGTCTGAAAAACGGGTCGTTTTCAGACGCCCACAGAAAGGAATGGTCATAGGTATGCTGATCCTTGCGTTGGATTCGACGGCGCTCGTCGCGTCCGCCGCCGTCGCGGAGGTGGAGGACGGTGCGCTTGCGCGGCACGCGGTTTTTACGGGCAAATACCGCCTGACCCACAGCGAAACGCTTCTGCCGATGGCGGAACGGGCGCTTTCCCTGTGCGGTGCGGCGCTTTCGGACGTGGACCTGCTCGCGGTCAACGTCGGACCCGGGTCGTTCACCGGGGTGCGGATCGGCGTTTCGACCGTGAAGGGGTTGGCGTTCCCGCGTGACCTGCCGTGCGTCGGGGTTTCGACGCTCGCGTCGCTTGCCGAGTCGTTCGCCGGCATGGGTCTGCCGATCCTTTCCGCGATGGACGCCCGTCGCGGGCAGTTCTACGCGGCGCTTTTCGCGTCCGGTTCGGTCGCTTCCGGACCGGTTCGCCTTTCGCCGGACGCCTGCCTGTCCGCCGACGAGGTGCGCGGTCTGCTTGCGTCCGCCGCCTGCGGGGAGGCGCTGCTCTGCGGCGACGGTGCGTCCGTCCTCGCGTCCGCCGCGCCGGACCTGCCGGTTCGCGTGGTGCACCCCGCCGTGCGCGAGCAGAATGCCCTCGCCGTCGCGCTCTGCGCCGAGCGGTCGTTCCGCGCCGGGGGCGCCGTGTCCGGCAAGGAGCTGCGCCCCGTCTACCTGCGCGTCCCGCAGGCAGAACGGGAAAGGCAGGCAAGGGAAAAGGCGTAATTGCGTCCCGACGGGAATTTGCATATATAAAATAGGAAAGGTTTTGATAAAATGGCAACCTATCAAGTGGCGCTCGGCTGTGACCACGGTGGACTGGAGATCAAGAACGCGATTCGGCAGGCGCTCGAAGCCGACGGCGTTTCCGTCGTCGATCTCGGGACCTACACGGCGGATTCCGTCGATTACCCGGTCTACGCCCACAAGGTCTGCGAGGCGGTGCAGAACGGCGACGCGACCTTCGGGATCCTTTGCTGCGGCACCGGCATCGGGATGTCCATCGCCGCGAATAAGCACAAGGGCATCCGTGCGGCGGTCCTGTCCGACCCGTTCAGCGCGGAAATGACCCGTCGGCACAACGACGCGAACGTGCTCTGCCTCGGCGGTCGGGTCATCGACGGCGAGCGTGCGGTCTCCCTCGCGAAGCTGTTCCTCTCCACGCCGTTCGACGGCGGGCGGCATAAAAAACGTATAGCGATGTTGGAAAGGGACTTTTAGTCCCTTTCCAACATCGCCGTTTTTCACCGACGTTTTACGCTTGCGGGACAACCGCGTCCCGCATTTTCGCTGGCGCGAAAACCGCGTAAAAGTCGACAGTGTTGGGGTGAGGTACGCGAAAGATTGAACGTTGGGTTTCCCAACACCGACATTTTACGTTTGCGGGACGACCGAGTCCCGCATTTTCGCTGACGCGAAAACCGCGTAAAAGTCGACAGCGTTGGGATATTGGAAAGGGACTGAGCGTCCCTTTCCAACACCGACGTTTTACGCTTGCGGGACAACCGTGTCCCGCATTTTCGCTGGCGCGAAAACCGCGTAAAAGTCGAGCGCCTCGGGGCAGGGGAAGGCTGAGCGTCCCTTTCCAACACCGACGTTTTACGTTTTCGCACCCGTTTGGCAGGAACCGAACGTGGAGAAAAACGAAAAAAATTTTGCAAAAAACGGGAATTTCCTCTTGACAAGGCTTGTTTCTTCTGTTATAATAGTAACACCTCTGAACGTGAGGTCTTTTTGTTGTGGGTTTTCGGGAGAATTTTCGATTTCCGCTTCCGGCGACCGACGGCAGAAGCGACCGTTCGCGTGGATAGAGGGAGGTAAAAATTCCCGAAAAGGAACATTGGAGGTGCCGAAAGATGCGAGTGAAGATCACTCTTGTTTGCACGGAGTGCAAGCAAAGAAACTATGACACGATGAAAAACAAGAAAAACGACCCTGACCGGTTGGAAATGAAGAAGTATTGCAGATTTTGCCGCAAACACACGGTCCACAAAGAAAGCAAGTGAGGGGTGGAAGCCATGTCGAAGAACAGACTCCTGAGGCTTTTGCCGGTTCTGCTTGCGCTTCTGCTGGTTTTCTCCGTTTCGGTCTTTGCGCCGCTCGCTGAGCCGGACGACGAGTCCTCGGAAGCGACCTCTTCGGAGGTGACTTCTTCAGAAGAGACTTCGGAGGAAACTTCGTCTGATACGTCTTCGGAGGCGACTTCTTCGGAAGCGACTTCGGAGGAAACTTCGTCCGATGCGTCTTCGGAGGCGACCTCTTCGGAAGCGACCTCGGAGGAGGATTCGTCCGACGCGTCCTCGGAAGCGGTCGCGGAGGAATCGTCTGCCGACGGGGAATCGGAAGCGTCTACGGACGAGGAAGCGGCCTCGGACGCGGAAAGCGGTGCGACGGAAGAGAATGCGGGAAGCAGCATCCCGTGGAAGCTGATCATTTCGCTGATCGTCATCGTCGTGATCGTCGCGGTCCTGTTTATCCTCGCCAAGACCAACAGCAAGCTCGGACAGCGGATCGCGAAATTCTTCAAGGATTACAAGAGCGAGATCGGCAAGATCTCGTGGATGCCCCGCAACGAACTGGTTCGGAGCACGCTGGTCGTGCTGGCGGTCATTGTGGCGTCCGCGATCGTGATCGGGCTGCTGGATCTCCTGTTCTCGTTCTTGGTCGGTTTGCTGTCGTTCGGCAACTGAAAGGTTGGTTGACAGATGAGCTTGCCGCAGGAAAGCACCCCGCTTTGGTACGTGGTGCACACCTATACCGGGTATGAAAACAAGGTTCTGAGCAATCTGGAAAAAATCATCGAGAACCGTGGGATCAGCGATCTGATCCAGGCGGTTCGGATCCCGACGGAAACGGTCACGGAGCTGACCGAAAACGGGGAAAAGGAAATCGAACGGAAGCTGTTTCCGAGCTACGTCTTCATCAAGATGATCATGAACGATGAAATGTGGCATATCGTCCGCAATACGACCGGTGTGACCGGGTTCGTCGGTCCGGGTTCGCGTCCCGTCCCGCTTTCCGAGGAGGAAGTGGAGAAGCTGGGGGTGGATCCGAAGGTCATCGAGGTCCGCTTCGCGGTCGGGGACAACGTGCGCATCTGCGCCGGACCGCTTTCCGGGTTCATCGGCGTCGTCGATGAAATTTCGGCGGACAAGAAGTCCGTCAAGGTCACGGCGTCCATGTTCGGGCGGGAGACGAAGGTGGAGCTCGGCTCCATGGAGGTCAGTCCGCTGGACGAGACTGTGTAACAATTCGCAAAGGAACGTTCCTGCCGCCTTGCCAAGCGGCGGAGCGAAACGTGGGAGGGACGACGGTCCCGAAAAAAGATTTTTACCACATTCGGAGGTGTAATTCTCATGGCAAAGAAGGTTGTCGGTTATATCAAGCTGCAGATCCCGGCGGGGAAGGCGACCCCCCAGCCGCCGATCGGTCCGGCGCTCGGTCAGTACGGCGTCGCGATTCAGGTGTTCACGAAGGAATTCAACGAACGCACGAAGAACGACATCGGTCTGATCATCCCGGTCATCATCACGGTCTATGCCGACCGTTCGTTCACGTTCATCACCAAGACGCCGCCTGCCGCCGTGCTGATCAAGAAGGCGATCGGCATCGAGAGCGGTTCCGGCGTTCCCCAGTCCCAGAAGGTCGGGCAGATCACCAAGGAGCAGGTCCGCAAGATCGCGGAGACCAAGATGCCCGATTTGAACGCGTCGTCGATCGAAAGCGCGATGCGTATGATCGCCGGGACGGCGCGCAGCATGGGCGTCGTCGTGGTAGACTAAAGGAGGGCCGGAGAGATGAAGAGAGGCAAGAAGTATACCGCCGCGGCGTCCGCGGTGGATAGATCCAAGCTGTACGAAAGCGCGGAAGCGCTGGGACTGGTTTGCGAGATCGCGAAGGCGAAGTTCGACGAGACGGTCGAGCTGCACGTCCGTTTGGGCGTCGATTCGCGGCACGCGGATCAGCAGGTGCGCGGTGCGGTCGTTCTGCCGAACGGCACCGGTAAGACCATTCGGACGCTGGTGTTTGCGCGTGGCGACCGTGCGGAACAGGCGCAGGCCGCCGGTGCGGATTACGTCGGCGCGGAGGACCTCGTGCAGAAGATCACGGGCGAGAACTGGTTCGAGTTCGACGTGGTCATCGCGACGCCGGATATGATGGGCGTCATCGGTCGTTTGGGTAAGGTGCTCGGTCCGAAGGGGTTGATGCCGTCGCCCAAAGCCGGTACGGTCACGATGGACGTTGCGCGTGCGGTGTCCGAGGCGAAAGCCGGTAAGATCGAGTACCGTCTGGACAAGACGAATATCATCCACTGCCCGATCGGCAAGGTCAGCTTTGGCAAGGAGAAGCTGAGCGAGAACTTCGACGCGCTCATGGGCGCGATCGTCAAGGCTCGCCCGGCTGCGCTGAAGGGGCAGTATATCAAGTCCTGCTCCGTCACGTCGACGATGGGTCCCGGCATCCGGGTCAACACCGCTCGTCTGGCGAACTAAGCGAATCGGTAAAAGAGCAAAAGAGAGGACGTTCGGAACGTCCTCTTTTCGTTTTTTTGCGGTCGGATTTTGCAGCAAACGGGGGATTTTATCCTTCGTGCGGCGGAAAAATGTGAACAAACTGTAAATTCCCGTTCTGGATACTTGACTTTTTCTGAAAAACCATTTAATATGTGGATGTAAAATTTAGGAAACATTCAGAAAAGGATGGGATCTTTATGAAACGAATGTGGATCGTGCTCTTCCTGTGCGCGGCGCTGTTGGGCGGGTGTTCTGCAGGCGGAACTGCCGGCGGCGGGAACGCCGCCGGGGACGCTTCTATAAGCGACGCCGGGGAAGGAAGCGGGACCGTCACGGAGACCGTTTCGCGGGAAACGGTGGAAGAACCTTCCGGCGCTCCGTCGAATACGGGGTACCCCGCGCAAAGCCGGGAAGAAGCGGAGACGCGGCTGCAAGCACTCCGGGCAGAAGATCCCTATTCGCTCTATCCGTTTTTGCAGGCGGTGGCGAGCGGGGAGATCGCGCCGGACGCGCACCGATTGGACGCGGAAACGGCAAAGCGGATCCTTGCGGACGCGGCGGAAAAGCATACCGACGGTGAAACCGTTTATAAACAGCTGGAGCAGGAGCAGGTGTTCCCGGACCACCTGTGGGGATTCGGGATGGATTACCGGGTCTACTGGCTGGACGGCGTGGGCGATGAACAGCTGGAGGTGTGCAACGCGACCACGTTCACCTATATACCGAGCGGCGGCGAGCCGGTTTTGCTTTACAGCACGATCGACGCGGGCTGAGAAGCGGGAAGATGCTCCCGATTTCCGCCTTGTCGCGCCGACGCGGAATTTCAGGAGGATATGATGGATCATTTTGTAGACGAAAGGGACTATAAGCTATTAGAGAAGGACAGATACACGTTTTCCGTGCTCGCTCGCATTATGGGCGGGGAATGCACGCTGCTCCTGACGGACCACGAAAAGCTGATTCTTTGCTTTTCGAGCGATCCGCATCCCGTATGGATCTGGACGCCGGACGGGGCGGCGGAGGACGTAAAGGAAACCGCCTATGCGCTTGCCAAGGAGAACGGTCTCCTCACGGGTCGCCATACGTTCAATCTGAAATACGATCTGGCGGCGTATTTCATCGGCAGGTCGTCGGAGGGCGCGACGGCGCTCTCCGTCAAGACCAACTTGTTCGCCTACGACTGCCCGAACCTGAAGGAACCGCATAGAGCGGCGGACGGCGAACCGCATCGATGCACGGCGGAGGATCTGGACGAACTGGTCGCGTTTATGGAGCTTTTCCATGCGGAAACCGGCGTGGACCAGGACGGCACCGAAGCGTACCGCCGCAAGGCGGAGGATGCGGTCAAAAGCGGCAACCATTTTTTCTGGCGAAACGCGGAAGGCAGAAATGCAGCCGTCTGCTGCTTCCGACCAAGCGGAAATCTGGCGAGCGTGGGGTTGGTGTATACGCGTGTGGAATACCGGCGACGGCACTATGCGGAGAATCTCGTGTATCAAGCGTCAAAAATTGCGAAGGACGCGGGCTATCTGCCAATCCTTTACACGGACGCCGATTACGTCGCGTCAAATGCCTGCTACGAGAAGATCGGCTATGTTCTGCGGGGAAAACTGTGCACCATCGGCTAAGAAAGCGAAAAACCCCGAAAAAATTCCCAAAACCCCTTGACAAAGGCGGAAAAATGTGCTATAGTAACCAAGAACCGTCCGTAGACAGCAAGCGGCGTCGATCCCGATTCGGGAACGGCGCGTAAGTCTCGCCGAGGAAGGTGCGGAAAACAGGAATTGTTCGATGCTCCTTCGCTGCTGCATGGCGGGGAGCATTTTTGTACCATTGGAGGTGAAATTTGTGGCAAACGCATCGATTATCGAACAGAAGCAACAGGTCGTCAACCAGCTTGCGGAGCAGATGAAGAACGCGTCGAGCGGCGTGCTGGTCGACTACAAGGGCATCACGGTCGAGGACGATACGAAACTGCGTGCGAACCTGCGCAAGTCCGGGGTCAGTTACGCGGTCGTGAAGAACACGCTGTGCGCCCGCGCTTGCGAGGCGATCGGGTTCGGCGAACTGCGCGGGGTGCTGGAAGGCACGACGGCGCTGGCGCTGGGCGACGATCAAGTCGCGCCCGCGAAGATCCTCAACGACTTTGCCAAGGATCACGACAACTTCTCCATCAAGGCAGGTTTCGTGGACGGGCGGATCCTTTCCGCCGACGAGGTCAAGTCGCTTGCGGCGATCCCGCCGAAGGAAATCCTGATCGGACGGATCCTCGGCTCGCTGCAATCCTCGCTGTACGGATTCGCATACGCGATCCAGGCGATCATCGACAAGAATGGCGAAGCAACCGCCGAAGAACCCGCTCCGGCTGCGGAGTAAGAAACAAAAAAGACTGTATTGGAGGAATAATGTAAAATGGAAAAGATTCAACAGATTCTCGACATTATCGATACCCTGACGATCCTGGAGCTGTCCGACCTGGTCAAAGCGCTCGAGGAGAAGTACGGCGTGTCTGCCGCGCCGGTCGCTGTCGCCGCCGCGCCGGGCGCCGCTGCCGCCGCCCCCGCCGAGGAGGAGAAGACCGAGTTCGACGTCGAGCTGACCGCTTACGCGGAGGACAAGAAGCTCAAGGTCATCAAGGAAGTCAAGGACATCGCCGGTCTGTCGCTCGGCGAAGCGAAGGACCTCGTCACCAGCTGCCCGAAGACCGTCAAGTCCGGCGTCAGCAAGGAAGAGGCCGAGTCCATCAAGAAGCAGCTTGAGGACGTCGGCGCGACCGTCACGATCAAGTAAGACGGTTTTCCACATAAGAATGAAGGGAAACACTTCGCAACGAGGTGTTTCCCTTGCTCTTTTATCGGGCGTTTTGCGCCGCACGGGGCTTGACAGGGACGGCGGAAACGTGTATACTGGAGAAAAGGGAGGAGGGTTTCCTGATGAAAATTCTGCGACGTGTCCTCGCGCTGCTGCCCGCCGTGTGCCTGCAGGCGCTTTGGATCTGTGTTCTGCTTGTGTGGCTTGCGCCGTGGGCGGCGGTCTTGAACTTCGCCCTTTCGGTTTTGGCGTTCCTGTTCGTGCTGTATCTGATCACGAAGCGGCAGGAAAGCACCTACCGAATGCTCTGGCTGTTGGTCATCCTGACCTTTCCGCTCGCCGGTGCGCTGCTGTACCTGCTGTTCGGCAACCGACGCACGACCCGTCCGCTGAAGAAGAAGCTGGACGCCGAACGGGAACGGGCGGGCGAACCGCAAAACCCGGACACCACGCCGCTCTACGACGCAATGCGGGCGGAGGAACCGCGTCTGGCGCAGACCTTCCGCTGGGTGGAGGACGTGACGGGCTTCCCGCTGCATGAAAACACCGGGGCGGACTACTATCCGCTCGGGGACGAGATGTTCCCGCAGATGCTCGAAGCGGTCCGCAGTGCGCAGAAGTACGTTTTTTTGGAGTATTTCATCGTGGACACCGGGTCGCTGTGGGACGAGCTGACCGAGGCGCTCGCGGAGAAGGCGAAGCAGGGCGTGGACGTGCGGGTGCTGTACGACGATTTGGGCAGTATCTCGACGTTCACGAAGAAGGACGCGGAGGACCTGCGGCGGAAGGGCGTGCGGTGCGAGCCGTTCAACCCGATGGTGTTCATCAAAGGGACGCTGAACTGCCGGAGTCATCGCAAAATGCTGGTGGTGGACGGTCGGGTGGCGTTCAGCGGCGGGATCAACCTCGCCGACGAGTACGTCAACCGGGTCGTGAAATACGGGCATTGGAAGGACATCGGGTTCCGCCTGACCGGCGACGCGGTGGGGAACTATGTGCGAATGTTCGTTGAATTCTGGAACGCGTTCACCCGGGATCGCATTCCGGACGAACTGCTCCTGCCGCCGTCCACGCCGTCCGGCACGCGTGACGGGTATGTGTTAAGCTATTACGATTCGCCGTTGCGGGAGGACGCGGTCAGCAACCGGCTGTACATCGAACTGCTCGGGCAGGCGAAGGAAACGGCTTGGTTCTATACGCCTTACCTCATGCCGGGGGACGCCCTGCTGGACGCGTTCACCTTCGCGGCGAGACGCGGCGTGGACGTCCGCATCCTCCTGCCCGGCATTTCGGACAACAAACTCGCCCAGCGAATGGCGCAGAGCTATTACCGGGTCCTGCTGGAGGCAGGCGTCAAGCTGTATGAGTACGAGCCGGGGTTTGTCCACGCGAAGGCGTGTCTGGTCGATGGGATCGTCGGGACGGTCGGGACGGTCAATTTGGACTACCGCAGTCTGTTCCTGCACTTCGAGAACAATTCGCTGTTCTACCGTTCGTCGCTGCTCGACCGTCTGCGGGAGGATTACCTCTCGACGCAGGCGCTTTGCCGGGAACTGACGCTCGACGGCATCGGGCATGGGTTCTGGAAGTGGCTTGCCGACGGGATCCTGCGCGTGTTCACGCCGTTGTGTTAAAAACTTTTCGAGGGGGGACCGCAATCGCATCGCCACCGCTTCGCGTTGTCTCGCTCTGAGTTCCCCCCTCGAAGGCTCCCCCCTCGTCGAAAACCGGCTCGGCTTGCGCCAATTCTGACGCCGCCTTCGCCGGTTTTCTCTTGAGGAGTCAAATCTGCGGCGCATGTCCGCAGATTTGACGTCATTTTGTGCGGGGAAGGTTTTTGCAGAGCTTGGGTGCGCATCAGAAAACGGCGTTTGTACAAATCGCTTTTTTGCGAACCGCACGTTCTGCAAATTGCTTACGGGACATTATTTTTACTGTAAACGCTTCGCGTTGTTGGGTGGCAAACGTAATCGAGGCGACTGCCGTGGTCGTTCCCCCTGAAAGTTCTTATTCTCCCCCGAAAATTCCCATGAGGTGCCCGCTCGAGATCAGTTGGTACAGGAACCAGATCAGGAACACCAGCAGGACCAGCAAGCCCAGCTTGGGAATGATCATGCGGTTGCGGTGCTGACGGACGCGCTCCTGCGCGGCGAGCCGCTGCAGCGCTTCGTCGCACTGCCGGACTTTTTCCGCCTTCTCCCTGTCGTTTTCGAGGTGGCGGTTCTGCGGGTAGGCGGACGTATCGTGCAGAATGCGCCCGTTCGCGGGCGTTTTCTCCTGTTCGACCTCGCGGAGGTGCTGTTCGGAGAGGTTTTCGAGCTGCCACGCCTTGTCCCGCCCGCAGGACTCGCAGAGTTCGGCGGACGCGGGATTCTTCCGCCCGCAGCAGCAGAGCCACGCGTTTTCCCCCGCCTGCGGCAGGACGCGGATCGGGTGCTCCTCCTCGGCACGCTCGAAGATGTTGAGCGAGCGGTAGGAGGAACGCAGGGAAAGGTCGATGTCGTCGAATCGCTTCGCGGCGCGACGGCGGTCGAACGGGTCATACAGCAGCCCGAGCGGTTCGTAGCCGCCGATGGAATAGGTCACGCCGACCAGCTCGACCTGCATCCGATGAAAGTAATTCTCCGGCAGCGGGAGGAACACCCCCTGCCCGAATTCCTCGCCCGGTTCGATCTCCGGCGACCGACGGGAGTCCCGCTCCCGACGGACCTGCCCGTGGAGCACCCGTTCGCCGAGCGTCGCCGTTTCCCAGCTATACCGCCGGGCGACCTTCTCGTACGGCGTCTGCATCCCCTCGTCGAAGAGCAGCAGCCGCACGTCCAGCGAAAGCAGCGGCTTTTCCGCGACGCAGCGGAACACCAGCATCACGAACAGCTCGCCCGTGTCGCGGTCGGATACGACGTACCCTTCCTTGACCTCCACCGGGCTTTTCGCGAACACGCCGCCGCTTTCCAGCGCTTCGACCACCCGCAGCGGACGCAGCCGATCCCGACGGAGCCGCTTTTCCGCCCTCCGCCTGGTTTCGGTTTTTTCTTGCACGCCGTATATGCCGTTCACCGTTTCCGCCTCCCGATCATATGTAGCTGAAAATATCCTCCGCCTGCCGCAGCAGCCCGACGCGGGTGTACGCGCCGTCCCAGCCGAACGGGTTCCCGTTGACGTCGTGCAGTGCGCACCCCTGCGCGTACTCGATGCGCTTGAACGACACCGCAAGCTCGAACGGCGACGGGAACGTGAACACGGTCCCGTCCCGATCGACCGCCCGGGACGCCGCTTCCGCGAGCGCACCGCACACCGCCCCCGGCGCTTCCGACAGGCAGCTGTTCCACGCGAGGGACTGCTTTGTGACGACAAATTCCGCGTCCAGGAAGGTTTCCCGTGCCTGCGCGACGCAAATATCGTCCGACGCGACCAGCTTCACCGGCACGCCCAGCCGTCCGGCGACCGCCGCGTCGATCTGCAATTCCCCGACCGGTTTGCCGTTCACCCGCATACCGGCGAACGTCGCCGACGAATACACATGGCAGAGCGTCGCGTCCTTCGCGTCGTAGGCGTGGTAGCCGAGGAAGAACAGCCCGTCGCAGGACGCGTCCAGCCCCGGAAGCCGCTTGCGGCTCCCCGCACCGAGCGCGAACCGCAGCCGTCCGCCGTCGAACTTCTCTTCGAGCGAACGGTAGTCCAGATTGTACCCACTCCCGTGGCAGTCCCAGACGATCGCGTCGTCCGCACCGCACCGCCGAAGCGCGTCGAGCAGCGCTCCGGTCTCGTCCGTCGCCTGCCTGCACGCGAACGCGTATTCCGGCGTCCCGGCGGCAAGCCCCTGCCCGTAGCGTCCGATCGTACAGGCGACCCCTTCCAAATCGACGCAGACGTAAATTTTCCTGCCCATCGCGCAGTACCCTCGCTTTCCCTCTTGAAAATTCCGAAAAAATGTGGTATACTGTTTTGAATTTACCAAAGGAGAACCCTATGAACGCAAACAACCTTCGCGACGTCCGCCTGTTCGTCCTCGACATGGACGGCACGATCTACCTCGGCGAGCGCGTCTTTCCCGAAGCGCTTCGGTTCGTCGAGCGCGTCCGCGCAAGCGGGCGACGCGTGCTTTTCTTCACGAACAATTCCTCCCGCAACCCTGACGTTTACGTCCGCCGCCTGTGCGGAATGGGCTTTCCCGTCACCCGCGAGGACGTTTTGACCTCCGGCGACGTCACGACCGCGTACCTCAACCTCTACCACCCCGGCGAACCCGTCTATCTGGTCGGCACGCCCGCCCTTGAGGAGGCGTTCCGCGCAGACGGCGTTCGGCTGGTCAATCGCGCAGACGGCGAATTTCCGAGTGAGCCGGTTTCCATCGTCGTCGCGGGATTCGACACCACGCTGACCTATGAAAAGCTGCATATCGCCTGTAACCTGATCCGAAACGGGGCGAAATTCTACGCGACGCACCCGGACTTCGTCTGTCCGATCGAGGGCGGCGTACAGCCGGATTGCGGGGCGATCTGCGCCATGCTGACCGCCTGCACGGGCGTGAAGCCGCGCTTCTTCGGCAAGCCGGAGCGCGAAACGGCGGAGATGATCACGCACCTCTGCGACGTCCCGCCGGAGCAGATCGCCGTCGTCGGCGACCGTCTCTACACCGACATCGCGCTCGGGCGGAACAACGGTCTGCTGTCCGTCCTCGTCCTCACCGGCGAAACGGCGCGTTCGGACGTCACGCCGGACAATGCGCCCGACGTGATCCTCGAGAACATCGGGGAAATTTTGAACTATCTTTCGTAGCGGCGGAAAGAGGGCGGGCATTCCGCCCTTTTTTTTGCGCCGGAACCCGGATAAACGGTTTTTTTAAGACCCCAAACTGAAAAGTTTTTGAAGATTTTTAAGGAACTTTTTTCAAAAAGTTCCTCAAAAGGACTGCCCGTTGTGCAGTCCGGTGTGGGGCAAAGCCCCAATGCCTCTTTATTCTTCTTCACCGAACGGCTCGTAATGACCGATACGCGTGCCGGGGGCGGTTTCGCCGGCGGGAAGCACGCCGAGCATCGCGAACGACCCCACGGGGGGCGTGCCTTCCGGCGCGTAACGCAGTTTGTCGCCGCCCATGCGTCCGAGCATGGACGCCGCATTGGGCTTGAGCGGCAGGACGGCACGGATCTTTTTGGTGCGGACGGCGTCCTGCAGGAACAGCCGCAGCTTCCCGTATTCCATCGGCAGCGGCTGCCCGTCTGGTCCGGCTTTCGGCTGGAACACATAGATGCTGTCGCCCGCGTACAGGTGCGGACGCGGCACCGCCAGCGCGATCCCGCCGTTCGCGTTGCACCGCATGGACGGCAGCGGGAAGCGATACTGCATCATCGTGGCGAACATCCCCAGCCCGCCGGCAAGCATCCCCGCAAGCCCGTTTTCGCCGGACGCGAGGTTGACATAATACTTCCCCGGGAAGCCGATGCAGCAGTTGTACCCCAAAACGGCGTGACAGCCGAGCGCAAACAGTTTGGACGCCTCCGATCCGACCCGCACCGTCGCCGTATGGCGGGACAGCAGGTCCGAAAGGTCGGCGGAATCCCCGCCTGCGGAGACGCGCAGACGGTCCGGCACGACGGTCCCGACCTGCAGAAGCGGCGCGACGCCGGATTCCGCGAGCTGCTTGCCGTCCCGTTCGCGCAGGAGAAACAGGCGCTCGACGGCGACCTGCTCCTCGGTCACGCCGCCGGGCAGCTCGAGGTCGGCGCCCCCTGCGGCGGTCAGCAGCCCGTAAATGCCCGGCACGGAGCGCCCCATCAGCGTGTTGCCCAGACGCGGATCGCGAACCGCGTCCCGCAGCAGGTAGATGCCGTCGCCGGGCTTGCCGACGACCTCCCGCCCGTAGAACAGTTCCGCTCCGAGCAAAAGCTCCGCGAGCGTGAAGGATTCGCCGACCCGTATCCGTTTCGTGAACAGCTTGAACGCTTCCGCCGGTTCCCGCTCCGCGAACGCTGCGCGTTGGATCGGCGTTAAAAGCCGTCCGCACCAGCCGTTTTCCCCGAGCGCCTGCCGCAGGTAGGTCCCGGGTCGAATCGGTTGTTCTGTATCCATCCGTGTGACTTCGTCCATTTTTGTCGTCCTTTCCTACACAGTTTCCTCTGTATTTGTGGCGTTTGTTAGCAGATCCGTGCCGAGCAGCGAACTTCCGTCCTGCCCGGAAACGGTTACCGTCCGTGTTTCCCCGACCGACGGCGGACACGCCCCGACCGGGAAGCGGCAGGCAAAGAATTCCTCCGTGTGCCCGTCCGCACAGCCGTCCCGCACGCGTTCGACCAGCACCCGCACGGTCTTTCCGCGAAACGACGCGAAAATGCCGTCCCGCACCCCGTCGACGGCGGCGAGCAATGCGGCGCAGCGGCGCTTGCGCTCGGACGGCGGGACCTGCCCGTCCATGTTCGCCGCGTCCGTCCCTTCGCGCACCGAATACGGGAACGCGTGGACGTGGAACAGTC
>CANQVQ010000025.1 GCA_947627335.1 uncultured Clostridia bacterium
CTGAGCCGCAAGTGGAAAATTCGGCGTTCGCAAAAGTCAACGACTTTTGCGAATTGCGGCACAAACCCCCAACGTACTCCATCGTACTCCTCGTACTTCCCTCACGCCAACTTGCTGATCTGCGTACCGGGGAAATAGAACTGCAGGAGGTACTTGTAGCTGTACCCCTGATCGACGAGCTGCTCGGCGCCGACGGCGCTGAAGCCGACGCCGTGCCCGGAGCCGACGCCGTCGAAGGCGATGCGGTCCACGTCGGCGACCGCGTCCGTACCGGCGACGGGGCAGTCGGCGAAGGACTCAAATTCGTGCGTTTCCCCGTCCGCACCGACGTACCGTGTAACGGCGACCTGCTCGACCTCGCCCCCGGCGACGGCGACCGCCGCGTCCATGGAATAGGAAACGGTAAAGTTCGCGCTCTGGAACCGAAGCGCGGTGCGCACCTTTTCGCTGGTGGCGATCTCGAAAACGTTGTTGTCCCCGTCGGTCACGGAAAGCAGGGTGACGTAGCCGGACCCGTCGGGGTCGGTCTCCTCGATGCGGACGCTTTCGACGCCGTCGCGGATCCCGTTAAACCTGCTCCGCGAGGACAGGAAGTCGAACAGCTCGCTCTGCGTGAACTCATACCGCCAGACCTCGCTGGCGTTGTCGGCGTCCTCGGGCAGGGAGACGGACTTGAGGTAGGGGATCTCCGGCCCGCCCCATGCGGCGACCGACGAGCAGCTTGCGCCGCCGTTCCCGCCGTGGTACAGGCAGTGGATCGGCGCACCCTCGTAGGTCACATATTCCCCGGCGGTCGAATCGACGATCGCGTCGTTCTCCTCGTTCTGCCGGAAGATCCCGCGGTAGACCTGACAGCAGGTCGTCCCGCAGACGTCGAACCCGTACGACGCGTGCTTCTGCCCCATCGGCACGGTCCGGATCAGCACCGAGAACGCACGCCGCGTCTCCCGCGAGGCGGCGCCTCCGATCTCCGTCGACATGACGCACTTGACGTACGTCTCCCGCTCGACCGCGTTGACCACCTGCAGCGCACCGCCGACGGCGCGGAACTCCAGGAACCCCGGGCAGACGTACTCCTTCCCGCCGCACCGCAGGGTCAGACTGCCCCCCGCGCTCCGCAGGGAGAGCGCTTCGTCCGCGCCGGACGTGACCAGCACCTCGCCGTCCGCCGACTGCACGGACACGCCGCCGTCCGCCGGAACGACGCGCACTTCGCCGCCCGCAAGCGACGAACGACCGACGAATCCCCGCCCGTCCGCGGACGTGCTTCCGACGGAGAATCCGCCGTCGCAGACCAGCTCCGCACGCGAAACGCCGGTTCCCAAGGACGGCGACGCGAGCGCGACGCGAATGACGTTCGCCGGCGCGGGACGCGCAGACACGAGATACGGCAGCATCGCCGTCACCGCCAACGCGAGCAGGCAGGCGGCGAGCAGCCGAACGGGTCCCCGTTTACTTCTGGTTGGTTTGCATGGATTTGATCGCATAAGTTCCTTTCACCGTAAAAGACGCTTCCTCGCCGACGACCAGCAGGTCCACCTCGGGACCGCTCCCGTCGCTTCGGCGATAGAGATGTGCGTAGGCAAGCGGTGCGCCGGAAAAGCGCTCCGTCCCGTCGGTCAGGTCGGTCAGCCCGCTCCCCGGCTCCTCCGTCAGCGTCAGCAGCAGCACGTCCCCGCCCCGACAGAGCACTTCCGTGTCCCCGTCCGGCGTCAGCACGTCCCCCCGCTTCAGCGTGACCTCCCGGTAACCGTCCGACGGCGCTTCCGCGTCCGCGTCCGGCTCCCGCGCTTCCGCCAGCTCCGCCTTGACCTTTTCCAGCTCCCCGAGCAGCTCCCGCCGCAGGGCGTCCAACTGCTCCTCGAGGTATTCGACCGATACGAGCGTCGGCGCGTCGCCGCTCTCCGCCGCATTCGCGCACATCGGGTACGTCCCGACGCACACGGTCAGCGCCAGCACGAACGCCGTCAGCTTGCCCATTTTCATTGGTTTTCGCTCCCTTTCGTAGGGATTTTGTCGTTTCTGGACGAAATTTGGAGGAAATGTCCATTTCCTTTGCTTCATCTTATGCTATCATACTTGCTTTTCATCCGTCTGTCAAGCGTTTTGACCGTATTTCGGCGATTTGCACAAAGGGAAGTCGAACAAACCCCCTTGCTTTTGTCCGCAAAATCCGATATAAAAGGAAGGAATGTTTCAGGGAAAAGAGTTTACGGGTACATGGAATACTTTGAAATGCTGTTGCCGCTGTCGCTGATCCTATGTTTCTCGAAGCTGCTGTCGAAGCTGTGCGAGAAGCTGCATTTGCCGCAGGTGGTAGGGCTTTTGCTCGCCGGGGTGCTGCTCGGCGTGGTGCACGGGCTGACCGGGCAGGCGGTCATCAGCGACGCCGCGATCGCGGGACTGGGGTTCCTCGCGAAGATCGGGGTGATCCTGATCATGTTCTCGGCGGGGCTGGAGACGGACGTGCGGCAGATCCGTGCGGTCGGGCTGCCTGCGGTGTTCATCACGCTCGCCGGGGTGGTGGTCCCGATGGGGCTTGGGTTCGTCGTCGCGTGGGCGTTCGCGGGGTTTGACCCGTCCGCGGTCGTGCGCAGTCTGTTTTACGGCTGCATCCTGACGGCGACGTCGGTCAGCGTGACGGTCGCGTCCCTGCGGGAGCTGGGCAAGCTGCAGGGCAAGGTCGGCTCGACCATCGTCGCAGCCGCCATTCTCGACGACATCATCGGCGTCGTCGTGCTGTCCTTCATCATCTCGCTCGGGTCCGAAAACGGGGGAGAGAACCCGTGGATGGTCCTGCTGCGCACCCTGCTCTTCTTTATCTTCGCCGCTGCGCTCGGGATCGTCCTGCGCTGGGTGTTCCGTCGGCTGAGCGAGCGGATGCCGCACCACCGCACGATCCCGATCATGGGGCTTGCCGCCTGCTTCTTCTTTGCCTACGCGAGCGAGCGGTGGTTCGGCGTGGCGGACATCACCGGCGCGTTCTTCGCCGGGTTGGTGCTCTCCGGCAACCACGACGCCGCCTACATCGACCGTCGCAGCGACATCATGAGCTACATGGTGTTCGGACCGGTTTTCTTCGCCAACATCGGCATCAACGCCGATTTCTCCGGGTTGAATCTGACCGTGCTCGCCTTCGGCGTCTGCTTCCTGCTCGCCGGCATCGTCGGCAAGGTGCTCGGCTGCGGGCTGACCGCCCGGCTCTGCGGGTACTCCACGCGGGACTCCCTGCGCGTCGGCGTCGGCATGGTCGTCCGCGCCGAGGTCGCCCTGATCTGCGCCCAGCGCGGTGTCGACAGCGGCATCATCGACGCGTCCATCCTGCCGTTTATCCTCGTGCTGATCATCCTCACCTCCTTCCTCGCCCCCGTGTTCCTCAAGCTCTCCTACGACTGGGAACGCGACGAACGGATCCGGAGCGTGTAGGTTAACGAGGAGTACGTTTGGGGGTGCCAGCACCCCCAAGCCCCCCTAGCGCGAAATCGACCCTGTCGATTTCGGGGGATATATAAAGGAAAGTTATACCGTCATGCCTCGGGGGGAGCGTTTGGTGCTCCCTTGTTTTTTGCCTTCGCGACCCGCAGTTCGCCGGCTCCAACGGCTTGCACTCGCAAGCCGTCCTCGCTCGCACCCGATTTTCAAATGGAATTTGTATATTTGTAAGTCACAAGAGAAAAATCGCAGAAACGCCGTTTTCTGATGCGTACCCGAGCGTCGGGGAACATTCCCCGCACAGAAATGACGTCAAATCTGCGGACATGAGCCGCAGATTTGACACCTTGAGAGAAAAATGGCGAAGGCGGCGTCAGCATTGGCGCAAGCCGAGCCATTTTTCGATGAAAGGGGAGTATTCGGGGGGAAAACACAGAGCAAGGAGGAGCTGCGACAAAGTCGCCAGCGACGCCGCCGTGATTGTGTTTGCCCTCCGAAATAAATCATGTCGAAAATTTACAGAAAAGGAAGAAAAGGTATTGACAACGCAAGCAAACAAGGGTATAATAAGGACAGCTTTTTTTGCATCTGTGCTGACAACCCGGCAAAGCGCCTCCGCCTTTGCCATTGGGTACACAGACACGGGTCCGGCGTCCCGAACGCCCGCCCGGGGGCAGGTAAGCATCCTGCCTGAAATATAACAAAATGTGCGCGTCAGGCAGTTCCGAACAGGGACCGTTACCGAGCGAAAGTTCGGTTTGAGCGCCGGCAACAGCAATAGTCTGTCCGTCAAAACCGGGCGGGTGACTTGTACAAAACCCTTTGCGGGGCGTTGCCGTCAGTCTGGCGTGGGTCTGCGCAGAGTTTTGCGAAAGCAAAGCGATACGCGGTCAAAGCCGCAAAGGGATGGATGCAAAATGGAAAAAAAGAACATCATCGAGCTGAAAAACATCACCGTTTCGTTCGACGGGGAGCGCATTCTCGACCACCTCGATCTGACCATCGAGGACGGCACGTTCGTCACCCTGCTCGGGCGGTCCGGCTGCGGGAAAACCACGACCCTGCGCATCATCGCGGGATTTCTCCAACCGGATGAAGGTGATGTCTTTTTCGGCGACGAGCGGGTCAACGACGTCCCGCCCCACCGTCGGCCGGTCAACACGATCTTTCAGCGGTACGCCCTCTTTCCGCACCTCAACGTCTTTGAAAACGTCGCGTTCGGTCTGCGTGTGCGGCACGCCCCGAAGGCGGTGATCGCCGACAAGGTCCGCGAGATGCTCCGCCTGGTCAACCTCGAAGGGTACGAGAAGCGCAAGATCGACAGCCTGTCCGGCGGGCAGCAGCAACGGGTCGCGATCGCCCGTGCGCTGATCAACCGTCCGTCGGTCCTCCTGCTCGACGAGCCGCTCTCCGCCCTCGACGCGAAGCTGCGCAAGGATATGCAGGTGGAGCTTCGCCGCATCCAGCGGGAGACGGGCATCACGTTCGTCTTTGTCACCCACGACCAGGAGGAAGCGCTCTCCATGTCCGACGTGGTGGTCGTTATGAACGACGGGCGCATCCAGCAGATCGGCTCCCCGGTCGACGTATACAACGAACCGAAGAACGCCTTCGTCGCGGACTTCATCGGCGAATCCAACATCATCGACGGCGTCATGAACCGTGACGCGACGGTCACCTTCGCCGGGCACACGTTCGCCTGCGTCGACGAGGGCTTCGCGCACGACGAGCCGGTCGACGTGGTCATTCGCCCCGAGGACGTCGACGTGGTCGGTCCCGGCGAGGGCATGATCACCGGCGTCATCACGCAGTCCACCTTCAAGGGCGACTACTACGAGCTGATCGTCGAGGTGCGTGGCTTCAAATGGATGGTCCAGACCACCGACGCCTACGCCGAAGGGCAGACCATCGGCATCGTGCTCGACCCGGACTCCATCCACGTCATGCACAAATCCGAATATTCCGGTCTTTACGGGGATTACAGCAGTTTCTCCGACGAAATGGACGACCCGGTCCCCGACCGTGCCGCCGAAGTCGAAGAGGAGGAGTCCCTGTGACCGCCCGTCGGGACCGGCGGAGCCTCGGTACGGTTTTGCTCAATGCGCCGTACCTGCTCTGGGCGGCTCTGTTCATCATCATTCCGCTCTTCATCGTGCTCTACTACGCCTGCACGGAAGGTGACGGGTCGGTGCGGCAGCGCACCGTCTACGCCTACGACGAAGCGGGCAGTCTGACGGAGCAAACCGTTTACGACCCCGACGGGTCAATGTTGGAGCGCACCGCCTACGCCTACGACGAAGCGGGCAATCCGACGGAGCAAACCGTTTACGACCCCGACGGGTCAATGTTGGAGCGCACCGCCTGCGCCTACGACGAAGCGGGCAATCCGACGGAGGAAACCGTTTATAACCCCGACGGGTCGATCCTGCGTCGCACCGCCTACACCTACGACAAAAGCGGAAACAGGACGAAGGAAATCGAATACGACGGCGGCGGGTCGGTGAAGCGGCGAATCACCTATACCTACGACGAAAATGGGAAACCGGCGGAGCAAACCGAGGACGGCGGCGGCGTGCATTTCACGCTGTCCAACTTCGCCTACCTGAAGGACTACGGCTCGGTCATGCTCCGTTCCTTCTGGTATTCCCTCGCGGCGACGGCGATCTGCCTGCTGATCGCCTACCCCTACGCCTACATCGTCTGCCGCTTCCGCCCTGCGGGGCAGCGGTTCGCGAACCTGTTCATCATGCTCCCGATGTGGATCAACCTGCTGATCCGCACCTACTGCCTCACGACGCTCATGGAGGGCAACGGGCTGATCAACCAGTTCCTCGCCTTCCTCGGGTTCGGGCGGCTCCCGCTGCTCAACAACACCGGTGCGGTCATCTTCGGCATGGTGTACAACTACCTGCCGTACATGATCCTGCCCATCTACAACGTCATGTCCCGCATCGATCCCGCTCTGCTCGAAGCGGCGGAGGACCTCGGCTGCAATTCGTTTTCGCGCATCCGGCGGGTGCTTTTGCCGCTGTCGATGCCGGGGGTCGTGTCCGGGGTCATCATGGTGTTCGTCCCGTCGGTCAGCACGTTCTACATCTCCAAAGCCATGGGCGGCTCGGAAAACTTCATGATCGGCGACCTGATCGAGAGTCAGATCCATTCCCAGAACAGTAATCTGCCGGTCGCCGCCGCACTCTCGACGGTGCTGATGGTGGTCATCCTCGTCAGTATGTTCATCCTCAACCGCTTCTCGTCGGATTCGGAAGGGGGGAGCCTGCTCGTATGAAAGCGCTTCGCGGGTGCTTCCTCGCCCTGCTGTACACGGTGCTGTACGCGCCGTTGGTCATCCTGGTGCTGTTCTCGTTCAATTCCGCACGAAGCACGACGGTGTTCAACGGGTTTTCCCTCCGCTGGTATGAAAACCTCTTTTCGGACTACACGCTGCTTGCGGTGCTGAAGAACACCCTGGTGATCTCCGTGCTGGCGTCGCTGGTCGCGACGGCGCTCGGCGTGGTCGCGGCTTACGGCATCTTCCGCATGAAGGCGGGCAAGCTCAAGAACGCCGTCAACACGGTCACGAATATCCCCCTGACCAATCCCGACATCATCACCGGCGTGTCGCTGATGCTGCTGTTCACCTTTTTCGGGCGGCTGATCGGACGCACGGAGATCCTCGGCATCTGGACGCTGCTGCTCGCGCACGTCACGTTCGACCTGCCCTACGTCATTCTCAACGTCCTGCCCCGCCTGATCCAATCCGACCGCAGCCAGTACGAAGCGGCGCTGGACCTCGGCTGCACGCCGTCGAAGGCGTTCTGGAAGATCCTCTTTCCGAACATGATCCCCGGCATCTTCACCGGCATGATCATGGCGTTCACGCTCTCCCTCGACGACTTCATCATCAGCTACTACACCAACGGACACTACGACATCCTTGCGACCAACCTGTATACGGCGGTCCGCAAGCCGATCTCCCCGTCCTACTACGCGCTCTACACGCTTATCTTCCTTACGATCCTGCTGCTGCTCGTGGCGGTCAATCTGCTGCAGCTGCGTGCGGAAACCAAGCCCCTCCGGAAACGGAAAGAAAGGAGAACCCACCGATGAAAAGAACCCTCTGCGTCCTGTTGACGCTGCTCCTGCTCGCCGCCGTCTGCGTCGCCTCCGCCGCCTGCGGGCGCGAAGACGCGATGGAAGCCCTCCGCGAAGAGCTGGAAGGCAAGCTCGAAGGCGATTACGACACCGACCTCGCCGGCACGACGCTCTACGTCTACAACTGGGGCGAATACATCTCCGACGGCGAGGACGACACGCTCGACATCAACCTCGCCTTTGAAGCCGTGACCGGCATCCACGTCGAATACAGCACCTACGACAGCAACGAGGTCATGTACGCGACGCTCAACGGCGGAGGCGTGCAGTACGACATCGTCATCCCGTCCGACTACATGATCGCCCGTCTGATCAAGGAGGGTCGTCTGGACACGCTGGACTTCAGCAAGCTCACCAACTTCCACTACATCGACGAGCGCTACCGCAACCCTGCCTACGACCCGAACGGGCAGTATTCCGTCCCCTACGCGGGCGGCTACCTCGGCGTGATCTACAACAATACCATGGTCGACCCGGCGGACGCGGACGGCACCTGGTCGCTCCTCTGGAACGAGAAGTACAAGGGGCAGATCCTCGGCATCGACAACGCCCGTGACGCGCTCGGCGTCGCCATGTATTCCCTCGGCATCGACGTCAACACGACCGACCTTTCCGAGTGGGACCGTGCCGCCGAAAAGGTCCAACAGCAGACCCCCCTCCTGCAGGGCTGGTTCATGGACCAGATCTTCGGGAAGATGGAGGGCGAAAACGCTGCCGTCGCGACCTATTACGCCGGGGACTACCTGACCATGGTCGCGGAAATGGACGAAGCGTCCGGCAACGGCGACCACCTCTCGTTCTACCTGCCGAAGGAGGGGACGAACGTCTATTTCGACGCGATGTGCATCTGTGCCGACGCGCCCAACCGCGATGCGGCGCACCTCTATATCAACTTCCTGCTCGAGCCGTATATCGCGCTCCAGAACGCCGAGTATATCCGCTACACCTGCCCGAATACCGCCGTCGTCAACAACGACGAGTACACCCTCAAGGGCAACGAGTTCCTCTACCCCACCACCGAGGTCCGTTCGTCCTATTATGACCACCTCCCCGACGAGGTCGTGGCGCATTACGAGCAGTTGTGGAATAAGATCAAGTCTGGAAGCTAAATCTTTCGGGTGGCAAACACAATCACGGCGGCTCGTGCTACGACTCCGTCGTGCCCTCGCCTTGTTCTGCGTTTTCCCCCCGAATAACCCCCCTTTCGTCGAAAACCGACTGCGTCAGCGCCAATTCTGACGCCGCCTTCGCCGGTTTTCTCTTAAGGTGCCCCTCCGGCGGCGCATGTCCGCCTGCGGGGCGAAATTTTATTGTAAACGCTTCGCTTTTTGGCGGACAAAAAGGGGCTGTCTCGCACGACAGCCCTTTTTTTGCGCACGGAAATCCAAAAAAACGCAGAAACCGTCGGAAAATTGTCCGAAAAGCCTTGACGTGGGGGGGGGTACTGTGGTATAATACATTTCGGTATAATTATGTCAGTATCATTCTGTAAGAAAGGAAACAACGCAGTATGTACGGAAAAAAATTCTTCAGCCTGCTGCTGGTCGTGACGCTTCTTTGCACGGGTCTGCTGTCCGCGTGCAAAAAATCGGACGACGAGGCAGAGAAAAAGCCGCTCCTGACGGAGGAAAACGAGTACAACGCCGACGGGAAGGTGATTCACCGCGTCACCTACGCCTACGACGAAAACGGCAACACGACGGGATACATCGACTACGGTCCCGACGGCGAGGTAAACTATCGCTATGCCTACACCTACGACGAAAACGGCAACAGGACAGAGCAAACCCGTTACGACGCCGAAGGATCGCCGGAGGTTCTCGTCGTTCGCACCTGCGACGCGGACGGCGACCCGACGGAAGTCATCGATTACGGTCCCGACGGTTCGCTTTTGAGCCGCACGACCTATGCTTACGACGAAAACGGCGACCCGGCGGAAGTGATCGTTTGCAGACCCGACGGGTCGGTCATGGAACGCGAAGTCTACGAAAACGGCAGCCAAACGGAGAAAATCGAGTACAGCGACGACGGCGTGGTGATAGACCGCCGTGTCTATACCTACGACGAAAACGGCAACAGGACGGGGGAGACCTGGTACGACAGCGACGGTACCAACCCCAATTCGTTGTACGGAAGCTGCACCTATACCTATGACGCGAACGGCAATCAGGCGGAACTGACCACGTTCGGCTTTTCCGGTTCGGTGTGGTTCCGTATCGCCTACGAGTACGACGAGGCGAACAACCTGATGAAGGAGACCTATTACGAAACGGATGACGACGGCGTCGAATCGGTCAAACACCGGACGGAATACAAGTACGGTGCCTGACCCCCGAAAAGCTCTGCGCCTCGCCGCAGGGCTTTTTCCACGCACGAACCTCCCCAAAAATCGACAAAAAATCGCCAAAAACGCTTGACGTGGGGGGGGGGGTACAGTGCTATAATACAGTTACGGATAATTTTGCCAAGAGAAAGGAACGTGTTTCGAAATGTACGGAAAAAAGGTCGTCTGTTTGCTGCTGGGTATGTCGCTTCTCTGCATAAGTATGCTTTCCGCGTGTAAAACCTCGGAAGCCTCCTCGGGTGGCGACACGTCGGAACGCGAACCGCTCGTGGCGGAGGAGATCGGTTACACAGCCGACGGGTCGGTGAGCTTCCGCACCGTTTACACCTATGACGAAGCCGGCAACAAGACGGAGGAAACCACATACAACCCCGACGGGTCGGTTTGGTACCGAGAAACCTACACCTACGACGAAGCCGGTCGCCTGACGGAGCAAACCCATACGGAGGCGAGTATGAACTTCGACGGCTCGGTGACGGTCCGCGTCACCTTCACCTACGACGCAAAGGGCAACCTGACGGAGCAAACCGAATACGACCCCGACGGCTCGGTGGGCGGGCGCACCGTCAACGTCTACGACGAAAACGGCAACCAAACCGAGGAAACCAAGTACACCGCAAGCGGGGCGGTGGAGGAGCACACCGTCTGGACCTACGATGAGAACGGCAACAGGACGGGGGAGACCCGTGACGACGGCGACAGGCAGATCGGGGCACGCATCGCCTGGACCTACGACGAAAACGGCAGACCGACGGAGCAAACCGAATACGCTCTCAGCGGGGCGGAGACGGGTCACTACACCTACACCTACGACGAAGCCGGCAATCTGACGGAATTCGGCGAGCATTACGAGGACGGGAGGACCGGTCAGCGCTACACCTACGCCTACGACGAAGCCGGCAACCTGACGGAGGAAACCGAATACGACCCCGACGGTTCGGTGTATAAACGCACCACCTACGAGTACGACGAAAAGGGCAGAAAGGTGAAGGAATCCGACTACGGCGCCAACGAGACCTACTACGGCTGGACGGAATACAGGTACGTCGAAGAGTCCGATTGACGCGGGACGTCGTGCCGGAACCATCAAAAATTTTGCGGAAAGAAAGGAACGTGTTTCGTTATGTACGGGAAAAAGGTTATCTGTCTGCTCATGGCAATACTTTGCATAAATATTCTATCTTCTTGCAAGAAATCGGGCGGCGAAACGTCGGAACGCGGACCGCTCGTGGCGGAGGAGCTCTATCATAAAGAAACCGACGGATCGGTGGAAGTTCGCACCGTCTGGACCTACGACGAAAACGGCGTCCCGACGGAGAAAACGGTTTACGACGACCTCGGGATGTCGGAGACCTACACGCTCGACGAGAAGGGCAACGAGACGTCGTCCGTCTATTACAATGCCGACGGGTCGGTTCAATGCCGCTACACCTATACAAACACCTACGACGGGAACGGCGACCTGACGGAACAGGTCACGATGTCGGTATCCGACAAAGGCGAGACGCAGGTGAACCACGAATTCTATACCTACGCCTACGACGAAGCCGGCAGACTGACGGAATATACCGAACGCACCTTCTATGGCGTGCATGGCGAGGAAGAAGAGCCGACGGTCTACCGCTGCACCTACGCCTACGACGGGGACGGCAAACGCACGGAACGGGTCGAATACCGTGAGGACGGTTCGGTGGACGCACGCACCTTCTACGAGTACGACGAAGCCGGCAAGCCGACGAAGGAAACCACCTACGACGGGGTCGGGCTTTGGGAATCCGAAGTCGCCTACGAATACGACGAAGCCGGCAGACTGGCGAAGAAAACCGAGCGACAGAGCGGTCGGTTCGGCGGCTGGACGGAATACAAGTACGTCGCAGAAGCGGAAGAAACGGGATCCGATTGACCCGTTTCGCCCGACACGAACCTCCGTGCCGAAACACGGGCGGACGGCGCCTTTTGCGCGGAAAGGAAGCGATTCGTTATGTACGGGAAAAAGTGTATCTGCCTGTTTCTGGCAGTTCTTTGCATAAATATGCTGTCTGCGTGCGGGAAAACGGACGGCGACGCACCCGTGGCGGAGGAGATCCGTTACGACTATGACGGTTCGGTGCGGTACCGCATCGTCTACGCCTACGACGAAAACGACCGCCTGACGGAGGAGACCGAATACGGCGTCGACGGGGCGGTGAGCAGGCGCACCGCCTACACCTACGACGAAAACGGCGTCCTGACGGAGACTTTCGACCACCGCGCCCCCCTTTTGGAGGGCGACGAACCGACGGACCTCCGCACCGCGTACGCCTACGACGAAGCCGGCAACCAAACGGAGCAAACCGTGTACAACGCCGACGGCTGGCTGCTGGAACGCACCGTCAACACCTACGACGCAAACGGAAACCTGACCGAGTCGGTCAAATACGACGACACCGGGACGATGTTTGAACGCACCACCTGCGAATACGACGAATCGGGCAGACCGGCGAAGAAGACCCTGTATTCCGAAGACGGGATCCTGCCGGACCTCTTTACCGATACCTACACCTACGACGAAGCCGGCGATCCGGCGGAGGAGATCCGGTCCTACAACGGGTCGTTGTACTACCGCCACACCTATACCTACGACGAAGCCGGCAGACTGACCGAGGAAGTCTATTATTACTACGACGAGGACGAGGACGACCTGACGTTGGGCTCTCGCACCACCTACGAATACGACGAAGCGGGCAGAAAGGTGAAGGTATCCGATTACGAAAAGTGGCTCGGACAGGAGAGCGAAACCCTCGACGGCTGGACGGAATACAAGTACGTCGGCGAAACCGATTGACACCCCATCCCGATTGACCCCACGATCGACCCCCACGATTGCCCCCTCGATTTCCCCCATCGACACAAAAAAGCTCTGCGCCTTGCCGCAGGGCTTTTTCACGCACGGACCCCCCGAAATCGACAAAAAAATCGCCGAAAACACTTGACAGTGGGGGGGGGGATACTATGCTATAATATATTTATGAAATAGATTGCCAAAACGAAAGGAAGCGTTTCGGGATGCGCGGGAAAAAATTCTTCTGCTTGTTACTGATCATGACCTTTCTTTGCATAAGTATGCTGTCTGCGTGCGGGGGTACATCGGAAAGCACTTCGGAAAGCACTTCGGAAACCACGACGGGCGACACGTCGGAAACCACGTCGGAACGCGAGCCGCTCGTGGCGGAGGAAATTCATTATAACGCTGACGGGTCGGTGAGCGAACGCACAACCTACACCTACGACGCAAACGGAAACAAGACGGAGAAAAACACTTACAACGCCGACGGGTCGATGGACTCCCGCTATACCTATACCTACGACGCAAATGGCAATCAGACGGAGGAAACCGATTATCGTCCCGACGGGTCGGTGTCGCGCCGTCGGACTTATACCTATAACGAAAAAGGATACGAGACAGAGGGATGCGATTACGACAATCACGGGAATCCGTTCAACCGTTTTACCTGTTCCTATGATGAAAAAGGAAACAAGACGGAGGAGGCCGCTTACTTTGCCGACGGAACGACGGACTACCGTTATACCTACACCTATACATACGACGAAAACGGTAACTTGACAGCGAAAACTTATTATGACGAGGACTGGACGGCGAGGGAGCACTATACCTATACTTACGATGAAAGCGGGAAACTAACGAAAAAGACTTATTATCGCTACGGCTCGCTCAAAAGCTGGATAGAATACAAGTACGCCGATTGACCCCCATGCAACAAAAAAGCTCTGCGCAAAAACGCAGAGCTTTTTTCGTGAAAAAATGTGATCATTTCGCAAGCACGTCGTAGGCTTGCCGGTTCTTGGCGAGCAGGCGCTTGGAAACCGCCATAACGTCCTCGTCGGGCGAAACCTGCTCGGATTCCGCCTGCCCGAATTCCACGACGAGATACCGGGGCACGTTGTTTTTCAGGATGACGGCGGCACCGTTTTCATCGACGAGCCTTGCGACCCTCGAAAAGTTCCGATTGGCTTCCGTGATGGATACGAGCGTTTCGGTATTGATGTTCATGCCATACACCTCCGCCTACAGTATACACGATAAGTAGGAGAAATTCAACCTATTTCATGAAAATTCATAAATATTTATCTCGGTTGCATATTTCCTATTCCCGGAACACGCCGATCTTCAGCTTTTCGAGCTGTTCGTCCGTGCAGTTGTGCGTGGCGAAGAAGGCGACGCCGGCGGCGCCCGCCGCACGGCAGGCCTCGACCTGACGGGTGGATTCGATGACGGGCAGACCGTTGTACATCGGCGAAATGCCGGAAATGTTGGGCGCTTCGCCGTATTCGCGGACCATATAGGCGACCTCGCGACCGACGTCCTCGGCACTGTTGAGGTACGCCATGGGGTAGATCGCGTCCAGCCAGCGCTGACGCACCCAGAACCGCCAGTCCTGACACTTGAGCCGAATGGCTTCCACCGGGTCGCCGAATACGGCGGTCGAAAGCAGGATCTTCCGCCCGGCGGCACGGTAATCCTGCACCAACGCGTGGACGGAACGCACGAAGTCCGTCACCTTGTCGGCACGCCAGCGGGTGAACGTTTCCCATTCCGGGCTGTTCTCGTCGGAAACGTCGTCCAGCCGGATCCCGGTGTCCCGCAGGAAGAGCGCCTTCGTCTGCTCCTCAAAGCCCGCAGAGCGGTCAAGTCCGCGCCCGACCGGGTAGCGAATGTAGTCCAGCTGCAGCCCGTCGAAGTCGTAATTGTCCAGCAGTTCGCGGCAAAGCCCCAAAAGCAGGGAACGCACCTCCGGCAGGGCAGGGTTGAGGAAGTAGAACGTGTCGTACGCGTCGTGCAGCAGACCGCCGTCCCGCCGACGAGCCATCCACTCCGGGTGCATCTCCGCCATCGGGCAGCCGACGTCCGCGACGCCGAAGAAGAAGTCCTCGAACCACGCATGGATCTCCATGCCGTGCTTGTGACCGACGCGAATGAACGCGTCGACGACGTCGAACCCGTCCGCGTATGCCGGGCGGATCGGCAGGTAGTCGTGGACGCACTTCTGCGCGTTCGCGAACCCTTCGTAGTTCACTTCGATCAGCAGAACGCCGAACCCGGCGTCCCGGAACCGCGTCACGGTGCGCTCGACCTCCGCTTCGCTTTTCTCCTTCGGGCGGTGCCAGACGGCACGGACCTCCCCCGGGACCGATCGGGCGGTCAGGTAGTACGCTTCCTCCGTTTCGGCGCGGACGCGCTCGAAGTCCCCGTCGGCTTTCGCCGCAAGCGCCGACGCGAGACGTTCCTCCGCCGCTTTTCGGTCGAACGGTCGCCCCTCGGCGACGCGCTCGGTCAGCCGCTCCTGCACTTCCGCGATCAGCGCGTCGGCACGGAGTTCGTCGGCAGCCGACGAACAGGTTTGACGCGAGGAATTCCGCCGCCTTCCCGTGCCCCGAAAGCACGAATCCGTCGCCCGGCACCTTGCTGTCGTTCTGCCCGCAGGACACCACGCGGTCCCCGCGTACGCACGCTTCCCAGCCGTATTGGTTGGTCTTTGTCGTCCCGTCGCGGTCGCCCGGACGGTAGACGACCAGCTCGTCCGCTCCGCGTGACCCGCCGATGTGCGAGATCTTGTAGGTTGCTGTCATGGTTTGCTTCTCCTGTTGTTGTTTTGTGAAAAGGGTACGGCGGGGGAACTCGTCCCCCCGCTCCCCCCGTAGCGCGCATTCGACTGCCGTCGAATGCGGGAATACGTTGATTTGCAAAAGGCAAAGACTTTTGCGAACGCCGAATTTTCCACTTGCGGCGCAACCGCGAGCCGAAAAGGTTCGCACCCCCACACCCCACCGTTGAGGGGGTGTTATAGGGCGCCGGAAACGGGGGACCGTTCCGCTCGTTTCAAAGGGACTTCCCGGTTGTTCCCGCCTCGCAGCCCCTATTATATCCCAAAAATCCGAAAAAGTCAACGGGTTTGACGCAAACGGGCTTGACAGAAGTCGAAAAAACGGGTATAGTATACCTAATCAGACCCAAAATCGAAAGGACGACGAAAACCTGTATGCTGATGATACTTTCCGGCTGTTCGGCGGTCGGCAAAAACACGGTCATCAAGACCCTCCTGCGGGAGCACGCCGAGACGTTCTGCTCCATGCCGACCTATACCACACGCGCTCCGCGCCCGGGCGAACGGGAGGGCGACCCCTACTGCTTCCTGACCGACGAACAGTTCCGCCAAAAAATCGCCGAGGGCGAGCTTTACGAGTACGAGCAGATCCATACGAGCTACTACGGCTCCTCCCGCAAACTGCTCGCCGAAGCGCGGAAGTCCGGCAAGGTCATCGTCAAGGACATCGACGTCAAGGGGGCGCTGAACCTCAGCCGCCTGCTCCGGGAGGACCTGCGGGTGGTGACGGTGTTCCTGTACGCGGAGAAGGAACTGCTGCGGTCCCGCCTGCGCGGACGCGGAGACGCCGAGGCGGACATCGCGATCCGCCTGCGCCGCTACGACGAGGAAATGTCCTATATCGACGCCTACGACTACCGCATCGAAAACCTCGTCCTCGCCGATACGGTGCAAAAGATCCTCGAGATCGCGAAGCAGTGTCAGGGCAGCTCCGGCAGCGCCGTGATCTGATCCCGTCCCCCGTAGAGCACAGCCGTGACCCATACGGTTTTCGCTTCCTCGTCGATCAGGTAGTAAACGAGAAAATTCCGAACGGACATTTTGCGGATCCCCTTCGTGCGCCAGGGTTCTTCCTCCGTGAGAGGGTACCTCGCAGGCATGGAATCCAGCTTTTCGATCTCACGCTGCAGGGTGTCCGCCCAGTTCCGCACGAGCGTCGGCTCCAGCGGGATTTGGGAAAGGTACCGCACCGTCTCTTCGAATTTGCCCGACGGCCTGTGCGGTCAGCCGTACCGCGTACCGCGTGCTCACAGCTGTTTGCGGATTTTGGCAAAGGCTTCGTCAACGGGCAGCCCTTCGCCGGAACTTGCCTGCCTGTACCCGGTTTCCATCATGGCGTGGAACTGTTCGTCGGTCAGACTGTCCCTTGCGGGCAGCTTCGGGACGGTGAGGGGATACGGGACGCCGCCCGTCATGATGATTTGCCGGTATAGGGTGTCGATCAGGACCGAAACGGGCAGCCCGAGCCTTTCCAGAATCGCTTCCGCCTGCTGCTTGATCTCCGGCTGAATGCGGGCTGTGACATTTGCGCTTTTCGCGGACATCAGAATACACCTTCCTTTCTGTTCTGAGTATACCATACTGTATGGCGAACTGCAATACAGTATCCGCATTTTTGCGAAAAATTTTCGCAAATGTATCTGCATAAGCACCTCGTTTCTCCTCTTCCACCTGATTCCTCCCCAACCCCAAGGCGAAAAGGCAAAACGGGGTCGCAGATCGTGACAACGATCACGCGAATTTGGGGGCGCGAGCTGCGCTTCCCCCAATGAACAAAACGCAAATTTTTACGCATGGGTCGCTCTTTCTCCAACGGGGGACGAGACGCGACCCCTTTTCACGCGGGACTTCCCGATTTTTTCGATCCGGGACGGGTCGAAAAATGCGGCTCCCTGACCGAGCCGCAAGGGAAGGAACGCCCCAACGGGGGACACGTTGCGGGGTGCAGGG
>CANQVQ010000026.1 GCA_947627335.1 uncultured Clostridia bacterium
GACGAGGCGCACCGCATGGGCGTCGCCGTCCTGCTCGACGTCGTGCATTCCCACGCCGCACGGAACACGAACGAGGGGATCAACGAGTTCGACGGGACGGACAACCAGTTCTTCCGCGAAGGTCCCGACGGCGACCACCCGGCGTGGGGGACGAAACTGTTCCGCTACGGCAAGGACGAGGTGCTGCACTTCCTGCTTTCCAACCTGAAATACTGGCTGGAGGAATTTCACTTCGACGGCTTCCGCTTCGACGGCGTGACGTCCATGCTCTACCGCGACCACGGGCTGGGCAGGGCGTTCACGGACTACAGCTGCTACTTTTCGCTCAACACCGACACCGAGGCGGTCACCTACCTGCAGCTTGCAAACGAGTTGGTCCACGCCGTCGCCCCGCACGCGATCACGGTCGCGGAGGATATGTCCGGGATGCCGGGGATGTGCCTGCCGATCCGCGACGGGGGGATCGGGTTCGATTACCGGCTCGCGATGGGCGTGCCGGACGTGTGGGTGAAATTCGTGACCGACCTGCGGGACGAACAGTGGGACATGGAGAAGCTCTGGTACGAATTGACCACCCGCCGTCCGGGGGAAAAGAACGTCGGCTACTGCGAATCCCACGACCAGGCGCTCGTCGGGGACAAGACCCTGCTGTTCCGCCTGTGCGACGCGGAGATGTACACGGGCATGGAGAAGCGGTCGCAGAATACGGTCATCGACCGTGGGGTCGCCCTGCACAAGATGATCCGCCTGCTGACCGCCACGCTCGCCGGAGAAGCCTACCTCAACTTCATGGGCAACGAGTTCGGACACCCGGAATGGATCGACTTCCCCCGCGAGGGCAACGGCTGGTCCTACGCCTACTGTCGCCGCCAGTGGAGCCTCGCCGACAACGGGTTCCTGCGCTACGGGGAGCTGCAGGCGTTCGATCGGGCGATGACGGCTCTGCTCCGCGACGAGCGGATCCTGGAAAAGAAAACAAGGCGGTTGGAAGTCTCGCAGGCGGAAAAAAGGATCGTCTACGCGAAGGGGCAGGTGCTGTTCGCCTTCAATTTCCACCCGACGCAGTCCTTCGCGTCCTGCTTCGTCCCCGCGCCGTCGGCGGGAAGGTACCGCGTGCTGTTCTCGTCGGACGACGAGCGGTTCGGTGGGTTCGGTCGCGTGGACGGGGCGTATGTGTACCGTGCGGCGAAGGTCGCGGACGGGCGGTACGGGTTTCGGTGTTATCTGCCGGCGAGAAGCGCAATCGTATTTCGGAAGGAAACGTAAAAAAACAAAAAAGTCCCGACGCCGGATAAAAAACGACGTCGGGATTTCTTATGCGTTTTGTTTCACCCGTTCAGGAAAGACATGAACGCGTTCTTGTTTTCGATGGCGCTGGTCGTCGGGCGACCGAGGTCCGCACGGGCGCCGATGGCGCATTTGACCTCGAGGAAGCTCAGTTCGCGGCACTCCTTCGCGTCCCGCAGGGCGGTTTCCAGTTCCGCCGCCGTCCGCGCCGTCAGGACGTGCGGATAGCCGCACGCCTTCGCGACCGCGGGCAGATCGACGCTTCCCGCCGCCGTCGGCATTCCGCCGACGCTCTCGTGGGCGTTGTTGTTGAGCAGAACGTGGATCAGATTCTTCGGTTTCACGCTCCCGATGACCGCGAGCGCGCCCATGTGCATCAGCAGCGCCCCGTCCCCGTCGAGGCACCAGAATCGTTTTTCCGGCTTTTGCAGAGCCGCGCCGAGCGCGATCGACGAGCTGTGCCCCATCGACCCGACGGTCAAAAAGTCCCGCCCATGCCCGACGTTCGCCGCTTCGCGCAGTTCAAACAGTTCGCGGGACGCCTTCCCGGTCGTGCAGACGACCGCGTCCTCCCCGCTGACGGCGAGCAGACGGCGGATCGCCTCCTCCCGCGTCAGGGTGTAATCGTTGCGGTAGACCCTGCGCCCGTCGTAGGTCAGCGCACCCTTGCGCACGACGAAAGCGACCTGCTTTCCCGCCGCAAGCAGCTCCCGAAAGCCGTCCATCGCCTGCCGCAGTTGCTCCACGGTCGTCTCCTTCCCGACGATAAAACAGGAAACGTCCAGCGTTTCGAGCAGGCGGACCGTCACTTCCCCCTGAAAACGGTGCTGCGGCTCGTCCGGCACGCCCGGCTCCCCCCGCCAGCCGACGACGAACACGCACGGCACGGCGTAGACCGCTCCGTTGAGCAGGGAGGCGAGCGGGTTGACCGCGTTCCCCTCCCCGCTGTTCTGGAGGTAGACCAGCGGGACCTTGCCGGTCGCGAAATGGTATCCGGCGGCAAGCGCGACGCAATTCCCCTCGTTCGCGGCGATCAGGTGCCGCCGAGGGTCCTCCCCGTAGGCATCCAGCAGGTAATCGCAGAGCGGGCGAAGCAGGGAATCCGGTACGCCGGTATAGAATTCCGCCCCCACGGTGCGCAGGAAATCGGTGACTTGCATAGCGTTTCCTCCCCGTCAGAGTTCGTCGATCAGCGTGATGATGTCCTTGATCGGCAGCAGCCGGTCGTCCACCTCTTTGGCGCGGTGGTAGCGCAGAATGTCCTCCGCCGTGCGCTGCATCGCCGGAAAGGCGCTTCGCGTGAGTTGGTTGGCGTAGATGACGATGTTGACCCCGTGGTCCGCCAGTTCCTCCTCCGTGACGCTGTTGAACGAGGACGGCACGACGACGATGGGGGTGTGCGGATCGGTTTCGCGGAAGCGGTCGCAGAATTCGAGGATCTCCGCCGGGTCCTTCCGACGGCTGTGGATCATGATGCCGTCCGCTCCCGCCCCGACGAACGCCGACGCACGCGTCAGCGCATCCTCCATGCCCTTTTCGAGGATCAGGCTCTCGATCCGGGCGATGATCATGAAATCCTCGGTCAGCTGGGCGTGCTTGCCCGCCGCGATCTTGGCGCAGAAATCCTCGATAGGCGCCTGCTCCTGTTCAACCTCCGTGCCGAACAGGCTGTTCTTTTTCAGCCCCATCTTGTCCTCGATGATGACCGCACTGACCCCCATTCGCTCCAGCGTGCGGACGTTGTAGACGAAATGTTCGGGCAGTCCGCCGGTGTCGCCGTCGAGAATGATCGGCTTGGTCGTGACCTCCATGATGTCGTCGACCGTGCGCAGACGGGAGGACATATCCACCAGTTCGATGTCCGGCTTCCCCTTCGCCGTCGAATCGCAAAGCGAACTCAGCCACATCGCGTCGAACTGGTCCAGACGACCGTTATGCTCGACGACGGTCTTTTCGGCGATCAGCCCGGTCAGCCCGCTGTGCGCCTCGATCGCCTTGACGACCGGGCAGATGCGGATCAACTGCCGAAGCCGCTTGCGGCGGTACTCCGGCATGGCAAGCTTTTCCTTCAGTTGGGTATCCACCGTGCGGACGGCTTCGGTACGGGTGTACGGAACGTCCAGAATCTGCCCGCCGTAGGCGGAAAGCAGGGATTCGACGCTCGCACGGATCCCCGCCATCGGACCGGTCAGCCAGTTGTCGCCGTGGATCACATAGTCCGGGCGCAGGCTCGGAATGACGTCGCCGTACATCATATCGTTCTGCACGACGACCTCCTCCACCCCGTCGATCTCGCCGTACAGCCGCATACGCTCCGCAAGCGACCGCGTCGGGAACCGATTGAAGCGGATCAACGCTTCGTCCGAAAGCGCCCCGACGACGACCTTGCCGTAGCGGTGGGCTTGTTCGACGATATTCAGATGCCCCTCATGGATAACGTCCGTGCAGAAGCAGGCGTAAACGGTTTTCACAGGAACTCCCCCTCTCCTTCTCGATTCCGCGCTCAGCGGAATTTTTCGATGATCTCGCGGACGAGGAAGTCCGCCGTTTCATCGATGCGGTCGAACGGGACGTGCTTGGGCAGGTCCGCGCCGAAAGCAGTCCGGCATTTCGCGACCAGTTCGTCGGTATAGGTCAGCACCCCGTCCTCGATCCGTTCGATGCCGTCGAGATAGATGGATTCGCGGTTCTTCCGCCGCATTTCCGCGAGCGAAAACGGCTTTTCAAGCACTTCCGCACGGATGACCGCGTCCCGCCCGTCGAGCAGGACCGGGTATCCGCCGATCTCGCCGAATGCGCCGGGGATATGCAGCTTGCGCGCCTCCCGCCCCCGCGCCACGTCCAGACAGGCACGCAGGATCTCGTAATCGCTGGACGCGTTCATCATGTTGCGCTTCGCGTCGACCGGCATGGGGATGGCGCAGCGGGAAAACAGCTCGCTCTGCGGGACCGACAGGACTTCCCCGCGGTACCGCAGTTCCAGCAAAAGCGTCTGCCCCTCCGACTGCCCCTCCTTGCTGATGCAGACGTCGTGGAAGTGGGAGGCGGCGAAGGTCACGTCGATGTTGTACGGGTCGGGGATCCCGAGCAGCTCCCCGGCGGCGAGCTTGAAGCGGTAGACGAGATGGTTGAGGTTGCCGCTGCCGAAATCCGGGTACGGAAGCCCCGCAGACTTCAGCCACGGGAGGATCGCGTCGGAATAGGACGTATTGACGACGATCGCGTCCGAGCCCGCCAGTTCGCACGCCCGCATGAGGTTGCGCACATACTTGACCGAAAGCGGCGCCCAGATGCCGTAGGCGCGGACGTTCTTCCACGAGATGCTGCCGTACTTCAGCCCGGCGTAGGCGCGACTGCTGTTGACGACGAGATCCGGCTTCCAGGACGAAAGCGCCGAGGCGACGGACGGAATATCGTCCAAATCGACCGTGTCGAAAATGCGGATCGGGGCGCGGTAACGCCCGCGAATGGACGTCGCGACCCGCAGAATGTTCACGTCGGACGCCAGTTTTTCCGGGTTCCGCCCGGCGACGGCGAGTTCGACGCCTTCGTCCGCGTCCGAAAGCAGATAATCGAGCAGGTAGTGTCCGACGCTCCCCAGCCCGACGATAAGGATCCGCGCCTTGCGGGTCTTGCAGGCTTCCCGCAGCAGATCGAGTTTGCGTTCCAACGGTGTCATGTCGATTCCTCCCTGTTTTTGGGTATTCTGTCGAAATCCGAAACGGTGTTGCAGTTGATCCAGTCCGCAAACGGAAGCACGCGGTAGTTTTCCCGGTCCTCCCCGCCGAAATACCGTTCGATAAGGGTCAGGTTCGTCCCCTGCCAGTCGCTTTCGGGCATCTCCCGCACGAGCGTGCGCAGGCGGTCCGGGTCGGCGAACTTCCAGACCTGTCCGGAGTTGCGGATCTCCGTGAAGGGTTCGTCGATGCGCAGGGCGCCGTGACCGATGTCGAAGCGGTAATGCACGCGTCCGCGCAGATCGAAATAGAAAACGACGGAACGGTCCGCGAGGATGGGTTCGCGGTTATAGGTCAGCACGTCCGACGGGGCTTCGCACACGGCGGAAAAGGACGGTGGATCGAGGTACAGGTCGCCCTCGGCAAAGACCAATTCGTCGAACGGCTCCCCGCACGCCTCCCGCAGACCGCAGTACAGGCTCCAGCCGGACCCGTACCGCGCATAGGACAGGTTGTTCACCAGCGTCAGGCGGTCCGCAAGGTCGGGAAATTCCCGCCGAACGGCGTCCGCCAGCTCCGCAAAGCGGTATCCGCCGACGAGGACATACCGATCGAACGACACCGGCTGCCGCAGCAGGCGGGACAGCAGGCAGGTCGAGAAATCCCCCCGACGGTACAGGCACTTGACGCATTCCCGCCCGACCGAGCGCGAGAACCGCGTCGCCATGCCCGCGACGGTCACGACCAGCGTCCGCGTCATTTCGTCAGCTCCCGCACGCACGCTTCGATGCCCCGTTCGAGCGGGACGGACGGCGTCCAGCCGGTGCGCGAGCGGATCTTTTCGGTGTTCAGCACCCGACGCTCCGGGTCGGACGCACGGTACCCGTTGAACGTGATCTGCGGATCCGCCACGCCGAGCTTGTCTGCGCACAGCCGCACGAGGTCGAGGATGGAGATCTCCTCCTCCGTCGCGACGTTGTAGACGCTCCCGTCGAGGGCGGACGGCGTGCGGATCAGGGCGAGCACCGCCGAACAGCTGTCCGCGTTATAGAGGAAGGTCCGGCGGTTCTTCCGGCTGTTTTCCAGCAGTTCCACGCCCCCGGTGTCCCGCAGTTGGCGCAGGATGTGGGGGATGATGTGCTTCGGATAAAGCTCGCTCTTGCTGTAGACGTTCGCGAAGCGGATCGAGCAGCCTTTGATCTGCCCCTCGTCCACCGCGTCGCGCAGGAAGAACTCGGTCAGCAGTTTCCCGGTCGCGTAACTGGTCCGCTGGCTGTGCTCGGCGTTCGCAAGGCGGATGTAATCGCTCTCCTTTACCCCGCCTTCCGCCCAGGACGCCATGGAGTAGACCTCCGAGGTAGAGCAGTTGATATAGGTGTCCGCACCGACCGCGATCGCCTGGTCGAGGAACCGCTTCATGCCGACGACGTTGGTCTGGAAGGTGCGGTTGACGTGGTAGAAGTGTTCCGTATGCACCACGGCGGCACAGTTGACGTAGACGATCCGATCGACCTGCGGCGCTTCCGCAAGCACCTCCTGCCGAACGGTTTCCATCTGTTCCGGAGGTCGAACGGGTGAAAGACGAACAGCGGGTGGTCCCGCAGATCCTCGACCGACGCGAAGGAGGACGCGAAGAAGTTGTCGAATCCGATGACCTTCGTCCCCGCTCCGACCGCCTGTCGGGCAAGCTCGCTGCCGGTCATGCCGGTCACGCCGCTGACGACGTAGAGTTCTTTCATATGCCTTTTTCCAGCCTTTCTCGGTAAAAATCATCCGTCTGTCCGCGGAACGTCCTCTGTTCCGCGGCGACGTCATAGGGTACTTTCTGCAGACGCAGGTCGCCGGTCGCCGTGTCGAGCAGGGCGAACTGGGCGTGCGGAACGTGGTTGCGGGGCTGCCCGACCGAACCGGGGTTGAGGAACGCCGTCCGCTTGCGGTCGCGGAAGGACGGGTCGTCGATCGGGTAGTAGACCTCGAAGTAGTGCGGGAGGTGGGAATGCCCGGAGAACACATAGTCGTACTTTCGGCACGCGTCCGACTGCGGTCCGGGGCGGACCGACCCCCAGTACACGTCGTCCGGGCTGCCGTGCAGCGCGAAGCAGCGCGCCCCGTCGGCGTCGAATGCGCACGGTCCGTCGGTCAGCTCGCGCAGGTACGCGAGGGTGTCGTCGGTCAGGACGCTTTGCGTGTAGCGTGCGCTTTGCCGCCCGCGCTCGGTCGAAAACCGGGAGAAGTCGCCGGTCAGGATCGCCTGCTCGTGGTTGCCCCGCAGGCTGCAAAGCACCGGGAACGTCCACGACCGCACGAGCGAAACCACCTCGTTCGAGCGCATCCCGTAGTCGATCAGGTCGCCGAGCAGCGCCAGCCCGTCCGGGGCTTCCCGTTCCAGCGCCTCGCCGACCGCACGCGTCGCTTCGAGGTTGCCGTGCAGGTCGGACAGGATCGCGAGTTTCATCCTGCGTTCTCCTTTCGTGTGGATTTTCGACGTTTTTGAACGAGGCGCGGTCGCTTTCTTTCCGACGACGTCTGTTCATTTTTTGAAAATATATCTGAAATGATGAACACAGTATACGCCCGTTTTTCGGAAATGTCAAGCGTTTTTGTAAACTTTCTTCCTGTAAACCCGAAAGTTGTACACTTTTGCCGTTCATTTGTGGAATAAAATGAATCGTAAAAGAAACAAACGGGGCGTCAACGCGGAACGCCCCGTTTGTTCAGGAAATAGAGTTGATATTGCGGAATTAAAACGCTAATTTGCTTCAAATTCACCGGTATAGGTACCAATCGACACCGTGTACGTCTCCCCTTTTACCATCTCGGGCAGGCTGAGGATCACCACCGCGTACGGGAGCGACGGAGAAACGGTCAGCAGCGTCTCCCCGCCGTCCGAAAGGACGATCTCCGTTCCGGCGGACTGATTGCCGACCTGCAGGGCGATGACCCCCTGCGACGAGTCGCTGAACGTCTGCGCCATGCCGGCGCCGCCCGTGCCGACGAACCGACCGCCGGTGATGCGCCCGGTGGTGTCGAAATCCAGCGTGGCGGTGTCCCCCTGCGTCGGACCGGCGACCGTCACGTCCCCGCCGGTGATCTCCAGCGAGCCGTTCGCGTCGATCCCGTCGCCGTATGCGACGACCGAGAGCGTCCCGCCGGAAATGACGATGGAACCGTCGGACGACCCCGTCCCGCCGTTCGGTCCGCCGGGTCCGCGTCCGCCGAAGCGGTCGTTGCCGAACCCTCCGCCGAATCCGCTGCCGTCCGTGCCGCCCGCCGCGTTGACGCCGTCGTCGTCCGCCGTCAGCCGCACGTCGCCGCCGGTGATCGCCACATGGAGCCCCTCGAGCCCCTCGTAGCTGTTTTCGACCAGAATGTTCCCGCCGGAGACCGTCAGCGTCCCGTCGGCGTGGAAACCGTCGTCCCCGCTCGAGACTGTGAAGTCCCCGCCCGTGACCGTCACGTCGTCGTTGGAATGCAGCGCGTCGTCGGCGCTGTCGAGCCGGAAGGTCCCGCCGTCGAGCAGCAGACCGCCGTCCGCTTTGATCGCTTTGCAGCTCTCCGTCGAATCGGTTTCGGTCGTCGCGACGCGGTCCCGCCCCGGTCCGCCGAAACCGCCGGTCGTATGCTGCGGACCGTTCTCATGCCCGCCGCCGGACGTGACCGTCACTTCCCCGCCGGACACCTGAAGCTGCCCGCTCGCGCTGACGCCGTCGCCGCCCGAAACGACGGACAGCGACCCGCCCGCAAGGTAGAAGTACCCGAGCGTTTCGTCCTCCTCGTTCTCGACGTGGACGCCGTCCTTCCCCGCTTCCACCGAAAGCGAAGCGCCGTCGATGCGGACGCTGTCGTTCACGTCCAGCCCGTGCGAACCGGCGCTCACGGTATAGGTCCCGCCGGTCAGCACCAGATCGTCCTTACAGACCACCCCGTGCCCGCCCGGGGACGTGACCGTCAGGCGCCCGTCGCCGTTGCAGGTCAGGTCCTGCTTGGAGAACACCGCGCCGTCCACGTTGGTTTCGCCGTCCGGAACGAAACTCCCGCCGTTCGACAGCAGGTTCTCGCTGCCCGCCGAAAGCGTGACGAACACCTTGTCCGCTTCGCGGATATACAGGGCGGCGGACGCGGAGCTGTTGACGCTCACCCCGTCGAACACCAGCTGCAGCTTGTCGTTTTCCCCGGCGTCGACGCGGATCTGCCCGTCGTCGAGCGTGCCGGAAAGCAGGTACGTCCCCTCGGCTTTGATGGTCACAGTCCCGCCGTCCACCGACACGTTTTCGCTTTCGCAGGTCGCCGTCGCGCCTTGCAGCAGGATCTGCACGGCGTCCTCGCCGTCGTAGGTCGTGCGGCGGTCGCGGTCGGTGAATTGCTCCTCGTCCAGCCGAACCGCCGAAGCGCTTCCCGCGCTCTCCGTCCCCGTCGAAACCGTGATCGCCTCCGACGCGTCCTGCGGAAGCGGTTCTGCCCGTTTCGTCCCGCAGGCGGCGAGCAGTCCCGCCGCGAGCAGCAGCGAGAGCATCGCGGATCTCTTCATTTGCCACGCCTCCCCGTCGTTTTTTCTTTGAGTATACGCCGAAAAAATGACGGTTTCCCGGCGGGAAGCGTGAACTTTTTGCAGGATTTTTTGAACAAAACGTAAATCCTTTTCCCGTCAATGCCCCCCGCGGCTTGACAAAACGGACAAATCGTGCTATGATGGGGGCGAAGGGAGGAAATTGTATGAAGTCCGTACAGTCGCTCGAACTCACCCTGCGGCGGGGACGTGTGCTTTGCAGATCCGCGTATTATACCGCGTCGGACGGCTTCGACAGGGAGGTGCATTGTGCGTTCACGCCGGGGGTCCACCGCCTGGTCGGGGACATCGATTCCGGGGCATGGGCGCTCAGCTATCTGCTGTCCATGTACTGCCACACCCCGAAGTGCTTCTCCCTGTCCGAACCGCCGACGGTGACGGTGAACGGGTTCCCGCTGTCCTTGGAGGAATTCGCCCGTTTCGCCTGCTACCTCGACAAGTCCTACCCGCTGTTCGCCAAGACCGCGCCGGTGTGCCGGCTGATCCAGAACGGTCTGCGCAGGACCCGCTCAAAGCAATCGCTGGAGGAGGTGCGGTCGCTTTTCGGCATTTCGCCGGAACGGTTCGACCGTCCGCTGTCCGATATGACGGACGAACTGCCGCAGGCGATGGCCGCCGTGGCGTACAGCCAGGGGAAGGACGTTTTCTGCTTCCCGTGGTTGAGCGAAAAACGCCTCGCGGAATTCGGCGAAAAGCTGCCCCGCCTGCTTGACGCCCTCGACAGGTTGGGCAAGATCGTGCTGCTGCCCGTCGGTGCGCAGGCGGAAAAAAAGCTCCCGTGGGCGCAAAATCCGTAAATAACCGTATAAATCAGGAAGCATACAGGAGGAAAACGGCATCATGGCTTACGAATGGTCCCTTGACGTCCTTTACAAAGGGTACGACGACCCGCAGTTCCGTGCGGACAGCGAAAAACTCGACCAACTGCTCGAACGCGTCCGGACGTTCGCCGGGCAGGTCGATTCCCTGCCGCCGAAGGACGCGATGTGCGCCTATATCCGGCTGAACGAGGAACTGGAACTGCTTGTCTCCAAGCTCTACAGCTACGCCAATCTGCGCACGTCCGCGAACACGAAGGACACCGCGTCCGCGTCCGTCTGCGGGCAATTGCTCGGCAAGCTCGGCGCGACGGCGAAAGCCCGTGCGAGGATCGAAAAAGCGATCGCCTCGCTCGAACCGTTCGACGAACTGATCGATTCCGACCCGACGCTCGGGGAATACCGCTACCTGCTGCATACGCTGCGCGACAGGCAGAAACATATGCTGCGCGACGAATGCGAGGAGGTCGCCGCCCTCTTCAACATCTCCGGCGGCAACGCGTGGAGCGACCTGCAAAGCTACCTGACCTCCTCGGTCACGGCGGACTTCCGCGGGGAGACGCGCAACCTCGCTTCCGTGCGCAACCTCGCCTACAGCCCCGACCCGACCGTCCGCAAAGACGCGTACGAGGCGGAGCTTGCCTGCTACGAAAAGATCAAGGACCCGGTCGCTTTCTCGCTCAACAGTATCAAGCTGCAGGTGTTCCACGAGTCGCGTCTGCGCGGCTTTTCATCCCCGCTCGAGCAAACGCTGTTCCGCTCGCATATGTCCCGCGAAACGCTCAACGCCCTGCTCGGCGCCATGCGGGAGCACATGGACCTGTTCCGGCGCTATCTGCGCGTCAAGGCGAAGGCGCTCGGGCATCCGAACGGTCTGCCGTGGTACGACCTGTTCGCCCCGATGGGGTCCTGCGAGCGGACGTTCACGGTCGAGCAGGCGAAGGACTATCTGCTCGGCGTCTTCGGTGGCTTCGACGGCGATCTCGCGCAGATGGTCGAGCGGGCGTTCGACGAGCGGTGGATCGATTTCTATCCCCGCGAAGGGAAGGTCGGCGGGGCGTTCTGCGCCGGTCTGGAGGGGCTTGGACAGAGCCGCATCCTGACCAACTTCGACGGTGCGCTGACCGACGTCGTCACGCTCGCGCACGAGCTCGGGCACGCGTTCCACAACCGCGTCCTCGAATCCCACCGTCCGCTCAACAACGATTACTCCATGCCCGTCGCGGAAACCGCCTCGACGTTCAACGAAAACGTCGTCATGAACGCCGCCATCCGCTCGGCGCAGTCGGACGAAGAGAAGCTGTTCCTGATCGAAAGCCAGCTGCAGGACGTCACGCAGATCCTCTGCGACATCTATTCCCGCTTCCTGTTCGAGAGCGCGGTCTTTGCGAACCGCGAGCAGGCGTTCCTGCCCGCCGACCGGCTGTGCGAGCTGATGCTGGACGCGCAGAAGCAGGCGTACGGCGACGGGCTGGACCCGAACGTCCTGCACCCGTTCATGTGGGTCTGCAAGAGCCATTACTACAGCTCCGGGCTGTCCTTCTACAACTTCCCCTACGCCTTCGGCGGGCTGTTCGCCCGGGGGCTGTACGCGAAGTACGCCGAACAGGGGCAGTCGTTCGTCCCGGTCTACCGCAAGCTGCTTTTCGCCACGCCGGTCTCGTCGGTGGAGGACACGGCGCGTGTCGCCGGGATCGACCTGACCGGGAAGGATTTCTGGGCGGAAAGTCTGGAATCCTACCGGCAGAACGTCGAGGAATTTGAACGCCTGGTCGGCGCAAAGGCGTAGGCGTTCGGCATATTCGGCATATTAAAGAAGAAAAGGCTTCCGTTTTGCGTTTTGCACACGGAAGTCTTTTTTCTTCGCTCGCGTTTCGCGTGCGGAAGTCCTTTTTGCCTTCGTTTTCGCTTCGCGTTTCGCGTACAGTGAATTTTTTGCCTCTTTTTTGCGGGAACGGCGATCGGATGCGTTCACAGGGCGGCGAGGGACGCGTTGCGGTACCGCTCGTCGCCGGTCACTTCCCGGATCACCCGTATCTGCGAGGGGAAAACCACCGTTTCGCGCTCGTCGAGCAGTTCGATCTCGGCGATGGCTTTGTCCCGCCAGAACGGGTAGAGGTCAATCTCAAAGCACCGACTCCCGGAAAGCAGGCAGTACCGCATCTTGCGGATCTGCCGTTTGGTCGCGTCGGCGTCCGACAGCAATCGGAGGTACTCGTCCTCGGGGATGCGCCGCTCGTGTTCCACCCGCTTTGCGCCGGAAACCGCACGCTTGACCGTCAGGAAGCAGACGCTCTCGCCGTCCGCGCTCCAACGGCGCAGGCGACGCTCCTCCCCCGCCGGTGCGTTCAGGTAGGTTTGCAGAATTTCCACGCGACGGCAATACGCTTCGCGCTCCAGCGCACGGACGTCCGGGTATTCGATTAGAAACTTCCGCTCGATCTCGAATGGTTCCGGCTCGCCGAGGAACGCCCGGATCTCCGCGATCAGCCGCTCCAGTTTCCCCTCGAAATCCGTGGAATTGTCGACGACGCGGAAATGCGGATGCCCGATCCACGCGGCAAGCAGCCGGTCGTCCAGGCGGGCGGCTTCCGCCGCCGTTTCGACGCGTGCCGGATTGTTTTCCGTTGTGTAGAACGCCTCCGCGCCCTTCGCGGCGGTGACCAGATGAAAGACCGCGTCGTAGCCGTTCCGCAGCTCCCCTTCGGTCTTTCCGAGGTCGGCAAGGACGCGGGAGAATTCCGCGTCGGTCAGGTACGCACGGTTGTCCAGCGTGCCCCGGTCGCAGACGATCAGCGTCTTTTCGCCCGGTATGACTTCCGCCGCCTGCCCGTAGACGGCTTCCTTTTCCAGCTGCAGCCGCATCCGACAGTTTTGGAAGTCCGCACGGGAACGGCAGGTCCACGGGGCGACGCCGCCGTCGATCAGCTCGGTCGCCGTTTCCGAAACCAGCAGGACGTTGTAGCCCAACGCCGTGAAAGCGTCCCGGATCCGCCGCATCGACGTGGATTTTCCGGCGCACGGTCCGCCGGTGAGGACGATTTTCGCGATCTGCACGGGGAAAGCCCCTCCTTTCAAGCGCTCCCGAACGCCTTGCGGAACTCGTCGGCGACGAACGCGACGAACTGCCGGACGAACGCCGGCGGAAATGCCTGCGAATACGCGTCCGACGCGTCGAGCATCCCGTACCACGTCCGGGACACGAAATCCTGCAGACCGCCCCGCGTCACGCCGCAGGGGTACTTCCCCGCCGGGTCGGGCAGGAAGGTCCGGCTCATGGCGAGGAACAGTTCGGGTGCGGACGGGTCGTGGTGGTAGAGGTACGCACCGGCGAGGAAAATTTCCCGCCGATAGCGGAAAAACCAGTCCGGCTCCGCACCGTGGGAAGCCTGATACGCGTCGTACCCCTCGCGGTCCCAGTGCAAGTCGAGGAACAGGTGCAGAAGCACCCCGCGGGAAAACGGATCGGACAGGTCCAGCCCCTGCGCGAACCGACGAAGCGCGTCGAACCGGTCGGGCACCCCACGGAAGTGCGTGCGGTCCTTCGCGACGCGGTCGCCGATCAGGTCGGGGGCGATGTTGCCGGTGTAGAACAGCGTGGGCGCGGACGGGGCATAGCATTTCGCGCAAGTCAAGTGGACCATCGCGGATGACACGGTTTTCCCTCCCCCCGTCACGCCTTGGACTTTTCAAAGTTCCAGGACGAGCGGCACATCTCTTCAAGCGTCCGCACGGCTTTCCAGCCGAGCTCCGTTTCCGCACGGGACGGGTCGGACCAGCATTCGGCGATGTCCCCGGGACGGCGGGGGACGACGCGGTACGGCACCTTGACCCCGGTCGCACGCTCGAACGCGTGAACGATGTCCAGCACGCTGTACCCGACGCCGGTGCCGAGGTTATAAATATGCACGCCCGGTTCGTCCAGCTTCGGCAGGACCGCGAGATGCCCGGCGGCGAGGTCCTCGACGTGGATATAGTCCCGCACGCCGGTGCCGTCCGGGGTCGGGTAGTCGTCGCCGTAGACCGAAAGCATCGGCAGGACGCCCTTCGCGACACGCGTGATGTACGGCATGAGGTTGTTCGGCGTGCCGGTCGGGTTGTCGCCGATCTTGCCGCTTTCGTGCGCCCCGATGGGGTTGAAATACCGCAGCAGGGCGACGCTCCAGCGGGGGTCCGCCTTCTGCAGGTCGGTCAGGATCCGCTCCAGAAAGAGCTTGGTCGTGCCGTAGGGGTTGGTGGTCCCGCCGGTCGGGAAATCCTCGCGGATCGGCACGGACGCCGGCGTCCCGTACACCGTCGCCGACGAGGAAAAGACGATCTTCCGGCAGTCGTGCGCACGCATCACGCCGAGCAGGACGAGCGTCCCGGAGAGGTTGTTTTCGTAGTATTCGAGCGGCTTCGCGACCGATTCGCCGACCGCCTTGAGTCCGGCGAAGTGAATGACCGCTTCCGGCTCATGCTTGGAAAAAACAGCTTCCAGCGCCTCGCGGTCGCGAATATCGACCGGGTAGAACGTCGGCGCCCTGCCGGTGATCTCCCGCAGGCTTTCGACCACGGACGCTTCGGAATTGCAAAGATTGTCCACGACGACCACGTCGTCCCCGCGTTCGAGCAGCTGCACGCAGGTGTGGGAACCGATATAGCCGGTCCCGCCGGTTACCAAAATTCGCATAAGGATTTCCTCCGTTTCGGAAAAGTATTGTTCCGCAATACATTGTAGCACAGTTTCGGCGGAATTGCAAGGGCGCGGAAGGGCGGAAAAGGAATTTTTTCGTAGACTTTGCAATGTTTCTGCAAAATCTCTTGACTTTTTGCGTGTTTTGCTGTATACTGAATAGACGGTAGGGTATGCTCGCCCGTTCTGGCGGTCGCTTTCCCCGCATAGGATACTTGCGGGGGAATGCTCTGTGAAAGTTTGGAGAAAACGGGTCCTGCCGTTCCTGCTGTGCGCCGTCGTGCTGTGCGTGGGCATGGCGCTGCCGCTCTTTCCGGCGTCGGCGCCGGTCGGTGCGGACGGAGGACCGTCGTACGGCGGCGGGGTCGCCGCGTTGGACCTTTCCGCTTACGGCGCGGAGGGCGGATACGGCGTGAACGCCGGAAGCGCGATCCTGATCGACGCGGCGAGCGGAAGCGTGCTGTTCGCGCAGAACGCGGACCTGCAGCGCGGTATGGCGAGCACGACCAAGATCATGACGGCGCTCGTCGTGCTGGAAACGCTGACACCGGAAACCGTCGTGACGGTCACGCCGGAAATGACCGGCGCGGAAGGCAGTTCGCTGTATTTACAGGTCGGGGAACACCTGACGGTCGAACAACTGCTGTACGGGCTGCTGCTCGAAAGCGGCAACGACGCGGCGGAAGCGCTCGCGATCGCCTGCGACGGGAGCGTCGAAGCGTTCGCCGAACGCATGAACGCGAAGGCGAAGTCGCTCGGGCTGACAAAGACGCATTTCGCCAATCCGCACGGACTGTCCGCCGCCGGGCATTACACGACCGCCCGGGAACTCGCCCTGCTGACGCGGGAAGCGCTGCAAGATCCGCTCTTCCGCGAGATCGTATCGACCTACCGCATGAAGATCCCCTATCAGGACCAACCGGGCGCCCGTTCGCTGACCAACCACAACCCGATCCTGACCAAATACGACGGGCTGATCGGCGTCAAGACCGGCTGGACGACGGCGGACGGCAAGTGCTTCGTGACCGCCGCGGAGCGGGACGGGCTGACGCTGATCGCCGTGACGCTCGGGGATACGAATATTTCGGTCACCCATACGTCCCTGCTCGACCGGGGATTCGACCGCTTTGAAGCGGTGCCGCTGCGGGTCGGCGACGGGCTGTTCCTGCCGCTCGTGGGCGGGAAGCAGCCGTTCCTCCCGCTGTCGGGCGGCGCGGAATTGACCGCCTGCCTGCCGAAGGGCGAAACGGCGGACGCGAAGGTGGAAACGCCTGCGTTCGTCTACGCCGGCGTGCGGCAGGGCGACGCGGTGGGTCGCGTCGTGTTCGGCTGGAACGGGCAGACGCTCGGAACCGTCCCGCTGTGCGCGGACGAGGACGCCCCGGTGCGTCGGCTGTCCTTCTGGGAAAAGCTGTTCGGCGCGGAAGAATAAAAGTAAGGAATGGCAAATGGCAAGCGACGAAAAACTGCAAAAATATGTGTCCGCCTGCGGGCTGATGTCCCGCCGTGCTGCGGAAGCGGCGATCCGGGAGGGACAGTTCGCGGTCAACGGGCGGGTCGCCCTGCTCGGCGACCGTATCGACCCGCGAAAGGACGTCGTCACCTATCGCGGCGAACCGCTGACGCCTTCGCGCAGGCGTAAGATCTGCCTGCTGCTCAACAAGCCCGCCGGCGTGCTGGCGACCCGCTCGGACGAACACGGGAGAAGGACCGTCGTCGACCTGGCGCGGGAAAACGGCTACGACGGGTACCTCTACCCGGTCGGTCGGCTGGATAAGGACAGCGAAGGTCTGCTGCTGCTGACCGACGACGGCGAACTCGCCAACCGCGTCGCCCACCCGTCCGGCTGCCTGAAAAAGGTCTACACCGTCATGCTCGCCGGGCGCATCCGCGACGACCAGCTGGATTCGCTGCGCGGAATGCGGACGCTGCGGGACCCCCGCACGGGGCGGGAGGACGCCATTCGCCCGGTCGAAGTGTCGCTGGTCGAACGGAGCGGGAACGCGAGCCGGGTGCGGTTCGTGCTGACCGAGGGAAAGAACCGGCAGATCCGGCGGATCTGCGAATCCTGCGGACTTTCGGTCATGCAGCTGCGCAGGGTCGCGCTCGGACCGCTGACGCTCGGAACGCTGGAAAGCGGGCGCTGCCGTCCGCTGACGAAAGAGGAGCGAAATTCGCTGGAAACGCAATTGAACGGAGGGAAAAGCCGATGAACGAGATGCAGACGCCCCCGGAGGGCGAAGAAAAGAAACCGACCTTCGAGCAGGCGCTCAAGCGGCTGGAGGAGATCA
>CANQVQ010000027.1 GCA_947627335.1 uncultured Clostridia bacterium
CACGAGTCCCTCGCAGCATATCTCTATGCTGCGCGTAGTACATCTTTCTCTGTTGTTCAGTTTTCAATGTCCCTCTTGCCGCTTCCGAAAAGCGCCCGCTCTCCGGGGCAGCTCGGTTAGTTTACCACATCCCGAACTATTTGTCAAGGGGTTTTCGCAAAAAATTTCGACTTTTTTTCGTCGCCCCTTCCGCTCCCCTCGCGGCGTATTGTATTCTATCACGCTTTGATTGCTTTGTCAAGCCCCATTTTACGACATTCTTTCCCAATTCCGCACCGATTTTTCGGGCATTCTGCATAACGGACCGCTTTTTTGCCCACACTTCAAGCGAAAGGAGACGTTTCCATGACCGCTATCTTCATCCGCACCCTTTTCATGTATGTTTCCATGATGCTGGTCGTCCGCCTGATGGGAAAACGACAGATCGGGGAACTGCAAATGACCGAATTCATCTCCGCCGTCCTGCTTTCGGAGATCGCCGCCCTGCCGATCACCGACCGGGACATTCCGCTGCTCTACGGCATTCTGCCGCTGTTCGTCATCGGCTCGTTCGAGGTCGTCCTCGCCCTGCTCTGCCGGAAATGCCGACCGCTCCGCCGCCTGCTGGAGGGCAAGCCGATCGAGCTGGTCCACAACGGGCGCTACCTCCAGCGCAACCTGACGCGCACCCGCATCTCGCAGGAGGAGGTCGAAGCGCAGATCCGCATCAACGGCTACCGGGGCATCGAGGAGGTGGACTGCGTATTCCTCGAGCAGACCGGCAAAATGAGCGTTCTGCCCGCCAGAAACGTCCAAAACAGCGGCGGGAATCCCGGCGCATGAGCGTCGAAAGGAGTCTTATATAAATATGAAGCAATTCCTGCTCGCCGTCCTGCTGCTCACGCTTGCCGTCACGCTGACCGCCGTCAACGCCGCCACCGTCCGACGGGACGTCGATCGCCTGTCCGACCTCGCCGCACGGGACGACACCGAACGGCTCTGCGCCGAGCTCGCGAAACGCGACGGCTTTCTCTCGCTGACCGTCCACCACGCCCTGCTCGAGCAGATCCGCCAGCAGGCGAACGCCATGAACGCCTACCGGTCCGCCGACGAGGAAGGGATGCGTGCGGACTACCGCTCCGCCAAGGAGACCCTGTTCATGCTCCTCGACGAGATCCGCGTCGGAGAAAAATGCAGTATTGTTAACATTTTTTGACTTGACATTCGTCCCCGTATGGAGTATCTTATTCCTGTACCATTTTTTCAGGTTTTACAACTTTTTGACAACTTGCTGCGGACTTCCTGCGTGGAAAAGCGCTACAATGGAAGTGCGAAAAGGGGTCCGCGACCGCACCCAAGACGGGCGCGGTCGGAGACGCCGTATGGTCTGCGGCAGGTCCGGCGGTATTCGGTTCATTCCCGCGATGCTTCGACGTCCTTGCCGTCTTCCCCGCCGCCTGTTGTCTGAACCTGTATTCAGTATATGGAACCGCACACCGAAAGGGGTACCCTATGGACAAGCCAAATTCCGACAAAATTCTGCTCGCCCCCTCGCTGCTCGCCGCCGATTTTTCCCGGCTCGGCGAACAGCTGGCGGAAGTCCGCCGCGGGGGCGCCGCCTATCTGCATCTGGACGTGATGGACGGGCTGTTCGTGCCGAACATCTCCTTCGGCGTGCCGGTCGTCAAGTCCCTGCGTCCGCATTCCGACCTGGTTTTTGACGTACATTTGATGATCGACCGCCCGGAGCGCTACCTTTCCGCCTTCGTTTCCGCCGGAGCGGACATCCTGACGATCCACTACGAAGCGACGGCGCATCCGCGGGAAGCGCTCGAACAGATCCGCTCCCTCGGCGTGCAGGCGAGCGTTTCGGTCAAGCCGGACACCCCGGTAGAAGTGCTTTACGAGCTTCTGCCGCTGTGCGACATGGTGCTGATCATGACGGTCGAACCCGGCTTCGGCGGGCAGAAATTCCGCCCGGAGCAACTCGAAAAGGTCCGCAAACTCGTCCGCGAACGGGAAGCGCGGGGGCTTTCCTTCCGCATCCAGGCGGACGGCGGGATCGACGCGGAAAACGCACGGGAATGCGTGGAAGCGGGCGTGGACGTTTTGGTCGCCGGAAGCAGTGTGCTGGGGCGGTCGGACCCGTGCGAGGCGTCCCGCGCCGTGCTCCGTGCGGCGGAAGGGAGGGATTGACCGTGGCAAACAAGGCCAAAAAAGCCGGTCCTTACCTCTATATCGCGATCGGGCTGATCGTCGTCGCGGTCCTCCTGCTGGTCACGATCCTGGTGCTTTCCGTCACCGAATACGGTGAACCCGAAGGATCCGCGACCCCCGTTTCGGTCGGCGTCGAGTCCCCGCTCCCATCGGAGCCGGACGTGAGCCAGACCCCGTCCGTCCAAACGTCGAGCGAGCCGTCCGGTCCCGTCGTCGAGCCGCCGGACGAAAGCGAGCAGCCAAGCCAACCGGTCGTCAGCGTCGAGCCGCCGGTTTCCAACGCGGGCGACCTGTCCGGGCAGCCGGAAACGGCGAAAGCCTACGAGCAGACGGTCGGCAAAGCCTATTCGATCGACATGAACCCCTACGAGCAGTACGTCTGCCCGGCGGACCCGATGGAATACGTCTTTCTCGTCGATGCGTCGCACACGCTGGAAGCGGACTTCGAGCCGGCGGACCTCGTGTACATCAAGGACATGAAGCCGGGACGCCCGGACTACTACAGCAAGATGCGTGCCGTCGCGGAAAAGGCGCTCGAGGCGTTCTTAGAGGAAGGGCGTATGTACGGCATCGACGACGTACTTGTCTCCAACGGCTACCGCTCCTACGGCAGCCAGGCGAACCTGTTCAACAGCTACATCGCGCAGGAGCGTGCGGCGCACCCGGACGAAACGGACGAGCAGATCGAAGCCCGCGTACTGGTCTACTCCCTGCGTCCCGGCACGAGCGAGCACCAGAGCGGTCTTTGCGTGGATATGCACAACCAGCAAAGCACCGACCTGTCCTTCGCCGGGACGGAAGCGGCGAAATGGCTGGAGGAAAACTGCTACCGCTTCGGGTTCGTCCTGCGCTACCCGGAGGACAAGGAGGACATCACCACCGTCATGTTCGAGCCGTGGCACTTCCGCTTCGTCGGGCGCGTGGCGGCGACCGAGATGCACGAACTGGGGATGTGCCTCGAGGAATACTGCGACTATAAGGGGATCCGCTGAGCCCGCACCCGCCGGAACGCCTTTGCATATGCTACCTGTGAAGGGAGGATATGACATGGCTTGCTTCGATTCGCTCTTTGGCAACGGCAACAACTGCTGGTGGATCATCATCCTGATCGCGATCGTACTTTGCTGCTGCTGCGGCTAAAGGCTCCCGGCATATGCTTGCTGCATACCCAAGAAAGGCCCTCGCTCCCCCTGCGGAGCGGGGACCTTTTTTGCCGTGCGGGGAGGGACGTTTGGGGGTGCCGGCACCCCCAAGCCCCCCCTGACGCGCATTCGTCGGTCAACGGGGTTGACCCCCGAATGCGGGGCGTTTGCAAAATTTTTCCTTTCTGCCCCGAAATTTCGCCCGTCGAAAAAACGCTCCGAGCATTTTTCCGTATGCCGTCGCGTCCCGTTGGCAATACTATCCATGAAGGGACGTGACGAAAAGGATGAAACAGCCGTTTGTGATCAAGGCGCTGTATGTGGCGGTGCCGGTGGCGGTGATGTCGGCGGCGGTGGCGCTGTTCCGCTATATCGCGGTGCTCATAGGAATGTAACCCGAAATTCCCCCTTGCTTTTTTGCGGAAAGTTCGCTATAATAAGGAAAAGGAAGCAAAAAAGGAAGGGTTTTCCCGTGAGAGAACACATTTACACGATCGAGATCAACGACGCGTTCGACAAGAAGAACGGCACCTGCCCGCTGTGCCTGCTGTACGCGAAGCTGGAGGACGCGGAACTGGACCTGATCCTCGGCGCTTCGATGATGGAGCCGGAGGTCCGCAAGGTGACCAACCGCAAGGGGTTCTGCGGGCGGCACTACCAGAAGATGTTCCCCCGCAAGAACCGTCTGGGCATGGCGCTGACGCTGGAAAGCCACCTCGACGAGCTGAAAAAGGACCTCAAGCCGGGCGGACTGCTTTCGCGGGACGCGGCGGAGAAAGGGGTCCGTCGGGCGGAGGAACTCGGGCAGACCTGCTACGTCTGCGACCGCATCGAGGAGAAATTCTCGCGGGTGCTGGTCAACACCGCCGACCTGCACGCCGAGGAATCCGATTTCCGCAAAAAATTCAACGAGCAGAGCCACCTCTGCCTGCCCCACTACGCCCGTCTCCTGCGGACCGCCGCGAAGTGCCTGGACAAGAAAGCATACGGCGACTTCGCCGCGGACGCCGCCAAGCTCGAAAGCGCCTACGTCTCCAAACTCAAGGACGACATCTCCTGGTTCTGCAAGAAGTTCGACTACAACTTTGAAAACGAACCGTGGTACGACTCCAAGGACGCGGTCGAGCGCTCCATCCGCTTCCTTTCCGGCAACGTCGAACTCAAGGGCTGATTTTATGCCACACCGGAATTGACATAATTCGCCGAGTTTTCCACAGACGTTTTCCACTTTTCCACAGAGTTTTCCACATGGAGAACCGCACCGGGACAGGCTTTCGGGGTCAAAAAGGGGAAAACCGTCCACTTTTCCACAGAGTTTTCCACAAAAAGCACAGGGGATTATGTCAATCGACAGAAACAGAACCAAAAAAACCGGGGAGCGTTTTCCCCGGTTTTTTCGTCGAAAAATCCGGCAGTGCCGTCGCCGGAAAGGGCGCGGACAAAGCCGGTTTTCGTCGGAGCGTTGGGACTTAGTCGGTAGTTTCCTTTGCGATACGTTCGTTCATGGTCTTGACCAGACTGTCGAGTTCCGCGTCGTCGGCACGCCAGAATTCGACCGGGTCGCCGGTCTTGAGCGTGATGCGGACGCGCTTGTACTCCGCAAGCTCGTGCAGTCCGTCCGGACGAAACGCTTCGACCTGTTCGACGTTGTCAAACAGGACGGTGCGGAACAGCTCCTCCTGCTTCCCGTCGACCAGTCCGAGCGACTGCGCACCGATAAAGACCCGATTCCGATCCAGCAGATATGCCGCAAAGGAGATGCGGTCGGTCCTGCGGTGGGTATCCTGCCCGACGCGCAGGCGCATTCCTTCGCCGTAGAGGAAGCTGCGGGAATAGCAGATGCGGTCCTCAGGAACGGCGACCGGGGCTTTGCCGCGTCCGTTTCCGCGATTCAGTTCCGTGCTGACGTAGTCCGTATAGCGAGTGCGGAATGCCTTTTCAAAGTCGTTGCAAATGCCGTCGTACTCCCGATCCGTGACCGAGCGCGTGCTCGCGACGATCGAAACGACGACCGCGATGACGCCGACCGGACCGACGATCCAGTACAGCCACCAGATCCGCAGGAACAGCAGTCCCGCACAGGCGATCGCAATAATGGCGCCGATCTTGGAGATCCAGCCCATCGCCGCACCCGAAAAGTACCGCTCGTTTTGTTTGGTGTCGATTTGCATTCGATTTCACCGCCTTTCGGGGTATAGTATAGCATACTTCCGCCCGCCTGTCAATCAATTTTCGGTTGAAGAAGGCAAAAACTTTCGCGAAAGCGGACGGGACGAAAATCGGGGAATTTCCCCTTGCATTTTGCCGAAGAATGTGCTATACTGTTCTGAAAGAACAAACGGGGAGATGGGAAGCGATCCTATGGAGATCATCATCATCGGCGGCGGAAGCGTCGGCGCTGCCATCTGCTCGCAGCTCGCGACGGAGAAACACAACATCACGGTCGTCGATCGCGACGCGTCGGCGCTCAATGAGATCGCCAACCTGTGCGACGTGTTCGGCGTGGAGGGGAACGGTGCGGACGTCGGCGTGCTGCGGAAAGCGGGCGCGGAAAAGGCGGACCTGCTGATCGCCGTCACGTCGAGCGACGAGGTCAACATCCTCTGCTGCGCGGCGGCGAAGAAACTCGGCACGGGGCATACCATCGCCCGCGTCCGCAACCCGGAATACTCCGAGCTGATGCAGCTGATGCGGAGCGAAATGAGCCTTTCCATGACCATTAACCCCGAACTCGCCGTCGCTCGCGAAGTCTACCGTATGCTCCGCTTCCCCGCTGCCGCGAAGATCAACGCCCTCTGCCGCGGACGGGTGGAAATGGCGGAATTCCGCGTGCCGGACGCCTCGCCGATCTGCGGGCAGACGCTCAACGACCTGCGTGCGAAGCTGCACATCCGCTTCGTCGTCTGCGGCGTCCTGCGCGGGGAGCAGGTGTTCATCCCGTCCGGCGATTTCCGCGTCGAAGCGGGCGACCTGATCTGCGTGACTGTTCCGGACGAGGAAACGGCGGAATTCTTCACCGCCCTCGGCGGACGCAAGAAGCCGATGCGGAACATCCTGATCGTCGGCGGCGGACGGGTCACCTACTACCTCGAAGCGCTCATGGAGAAGGGGCGGTACAACTCCACGGTCATCGAAAAGGACGAGACTCTCTGCCAGGCCATCGCCGAGCGGTACGACTGCACGGTCATACACGGCAACGGCGTGCGGCAGGAACTTCTGCTCGAGGAAGGGCTCGACCACTGCGACGCGCTGCTCGCCCTGTCGGACCGGGACGAGGAAAACGCCATCGTCTCCATGTACGCCAAGACGCGAGGGGTCTCCAAAGCGGTCACGCTCATTCGGGCGATGCCCTACGTCGATTTCTTCAAGGGCGTCGGGCTCGACAGCATCGTTTCCCCCCGCACCTCGACCGCCACGCATATCCTTCGCTTCGTCCGCTCCATGACCAGCGTGCGGGACTCGGAGATCGAATCCCTGCACAGGCTGCTCTCCGGGCAGGTGGAAGCGCTGGAATTCATCGTCAAGGAGGACATTCGCGGGCTGACCGGGATCCCGCTCAAGCAGCTCCGCTTCCGCAAGGGGGTCCTTATCGCCTGCATCGTCCATCACGAGCAGATCCTGATCCCGACCGGCGACGACGTCATCAGCAGCGGCGACACGGTCATCGTCATCACCGGCGAACGGGTCCGGGGCATCCGGGACATCCTTTCCTGATATGAATTACCGCATGGTCGGATACCTGTTGGGTATCATCCTCTTTATCGAAGCGGCGCTGCTGGCCGTGCCGATGCTGACGGCATGGATCTACGGGGAGACGCTGCTGCCGTTCCTGTTCGCGGCGCTTCTGCTGCTGCTCGCGGCGATCCCCGCGCTGTTCTGCAAGCCGGCGGAGAACCGCATCTACGCGAAGGAAGGGTTCGTCGTCGTCGGCGCGGCGTGGCTGCTGCTTTCGGCGTTCGGGGCGCTGCCGTTCGTGTTTTCCGGCGCGATCCCCCACTATATCGACGCGTTCTTTGAAACCGTTTCCGGCTTTACGACGACCGGGGCGACCGTTCTGACCGAGATCGAGTCCCTGCCGAGAGGGATCCTGCTCTGGCGGAGCTTTACGCACTGGATCGGCGGCATGGGCGTGCTGGTGTTCATGCTCGCGATCCTCCCGTCCGCGGGCGGACAGGCGATCCACCTGCTTCGTGCGGAGACCACCGGACCGACCAAGGGCTGGTCCCGAAGCTGCGGCATACGGCGCTGATCCTCTACGCGCTCTACTTCGCGCTGACCGTCCTGCAGACGGTGCTCCTGCTGCTCGCGGGGTTGCCGCTGTTCGACGCGGTCACGACGGCGTTCGGCACGGCGGGGACCGGCGGATTTTCCGTCCGCAACGCCTCCATCGCCGCCTACAACAACCCGGCGGCGGAATGGATCGTCGCGACCTTCATGCTGCTGTTCGGCGTGAACTTCAACATCTACTTCCTCCTCCTGATGCGTCGGGTCCGGACCGTCCTGCGCAACGCGGAACTGCGGGTGTACCTGCTGATCGCCGGGGCGTCCACGCTGCTCGTCGCGCTCAACACCGCACGCCTGTTCAAGGGCGTCGAACCCTGCCTGCGCACGGCGTTCTTCCAGGTCACGACCATCATGTCCACGACCGGCTACGTCACGACCGATTACAACCTCTGGCCGGACCTGTCCAAGACCATCCTCGTCACGCTGATGATCATCGGCGGCTGCGCCGGTTCGACGGCGGGCGGTCTGAAAGTCTCGCGGGTGATGCTGATCGTCAAGAACATGGCGCGGGAGGTCAAGCACATCATCAAGCCCCGCTCGGTCAACGTCGTCAAGCAGGACGGCGAAGCGGTTTCGGTCGACACGCTGCACCACGTCAGCAACTACGTCACCATCTACGTTTTCATCATCATCGTCACGACGCTCCTGCTCTCCATCGACGGCTTCGGGCTGGAAACCAACCTGACCGCGACCCTCGCCTGCATCAACAACATCGGTCCGGGGCTGGGCATGGTCGGTCCGGTCGGCAATTTCGCCGCTTACTCGTACGTTTCCAAGATCCTCCTGTCGCTCAATATGCTGATCGGGCGTCTGGAGATCCTGCCGCTGCTGATCTTCTTCACCCCGGCGACGTGGAACGTCAAGGGGCTTCGCCGCCTGCATAAAGCGTAAAGGAAAGAGGAATATCCGGCAAAAAACGTCGGATATTCCTTTTTTTCGGTTTTCTATTGACAAAATAGGAGAAGTGTGCTATACTTCTCGGACTATGAAAAATCTAAGGAGAAAAACGCGATGGCGAACGGGTCGGACAAGCGGATCGGGCGCATGGGCGAAACGGCGTGGCTCTACGGCGTACTGCTGTGTTCGCTCGGGGTGTGCCTGTCCGCGAAAAGCGGTTACGGCGTGTCCATGGTCGTCGCGCCCGCATATGTGCTGCACCGCTTCCTGTCGCCGCACTTCGCGTGGGTGACGTTCGGAGCGGCGGAATACCTGCTGCAGGGCGTCCTGCTGGTCGCCCTGTGCGTTTCCGTGCGGCGGTTCAAAAGGAAGTACCTGCTGTCCTTCGGCACCGCCGTCGTTTACGGCTTTGCGCTGGACGGCTGGCGGATGCTGTTCGGGACGGCGGTCTGCCCGCTCCTTTGGCAGCGGATCGCCTGCTGTGCCGCCGGGGCGTGCATCACGGCGTTCTCCATCGCCCTCTACCTGCGCACCTACCTGCCGCAGCAGGTCTACGAACTGTTCGTCAAGGAGCTGACCGAACGCTACGACCTCCGCCTCGGGCGGGTGAAATGGCTGTACGACGCGTCCTCCCTGCTGTTCGCGATCCTGCTGATGCTGGCGCTGTTCCGGCGTTTCTCGACGGACATGATCGGCGTCGGGACGCTGCTGCTGACCGTCGTCAACACCCCGCTGATCACCCTGTTCGGCAGGCTGCTGGACCGTTTCTTCACGTTCGACCCCGCTTTCCCGCGCTTCCGGGCGCAATTCGACAGGCTCTTCAACTGAGCGACGCAAAGGAGTTCTTATGCTGTTCGGCAAACAAATCAACCGCTACTACCGCAAGTACGCGCCGGCGCTGCTGCTCGGACTGCTTGCGCTTGTGGTCGTGGACTACTTCCAACTGGTCGTGCCGGAACTGTACCAGATGGTCATCAACGGCATCAACGACGGCGCCGTGACGGTCGACGGCGCGACCTACGCCTTCGACATGGACTTCCTGCTGACGCGGATCTGCCGCCCGCTCCTGTTCACCATCCTGATGATCGTTTCCGGGCGCTTCCTGTGGCGCATCTGCTTCTTCGGGTCCGGCGTCCGCATGGAGACCGACCTGCGGGGGCGTATGTTCGACCACTGCAAGGACCTGTCCCCGCAGTACTACCAGGTCAATAAGGTCGGCACGCTGATGTCGCTGTTCACCAACGACCTCGAAACCGTGCAGGACTGCTTCGGCTCCGGGGTACTGATGTTCTGCGACGCGCTCTTCCTCGGCGTCATGGCGCTGATCAAAATGGCGCGGATGAACCCGCTTTTGACCCTGCTTTCGATGATCCCGATGGTGTTTCTGGTCTCCCTCGCGTCCATCGTCGGCAAGCGGATGCGGGAGAAGTGGGAGAAGCGGCAGGAAGCGTTTTCCGCCCTCTCCGACTATTCGCAGGAGAGCTTTTCCGGCATCGCGGTCATCAAGGCGTTCGTCAAGGAGACCGTCGAGCTCATGGGCTTCCATAAGTGCAACGTGGAGAACGAGGAGACCAACATCGCCTACACCCGTATCTCGACCAAGGTCAATATCTCCGTCACGCTGTTCGTGGAATCGGTCATCTGCGTCATTCTCGGCTACGGCGGATACCTCGTGCACGAGGGGGTGTTCAACCCCGGGCAGCTCGTGGAATTCATCGGCTACTTCAATTCCATCGTCTGGCCGATCATGGCGATCTCCCAGCTCATTGAGATGCAGTCCCGCGGCAAGGCGTCCCTCGGGCGCATCACCGAACTGCTGACGGCGAAGATCGACGTCGCGGACGGTCCGGACGTGCGGGACGTCCCGCCGCTGACCGGCGAGATCGAATGCCGGCACCTGACCTTCCGCTATCCCGGCGCGAGCATCGACGCGCTGACCGACGTGTCCTTCACCATCCACGCCGGGGAAAACGTCGGCGTCATCGGAAAGACCGGCGCGGGCAAGACCACGCTCGTCGATCTGCTGCTGCGCACCTACAACCTCCCCGACGGGACGGTGTTCCTCGACGGGACGGACGTCAACCAGATCCCGATCCGCACCGTTCGGCGGTACGCCGCCTACGTCCCGCAGGACAACTTCCTGTTTTCGGACACCATCGCAAACAACATCTCCTTCGCGTCCGACAGCGACGACCGGGACGCCGTCCGCGCCTCCGCGGAGCTCGCCGACGTCCACGACAACATCGCCGAATTCCAGCACGGCTACGAGACGGTGCTCGGCGAACGCGGCGTGACCGTTTCGGGCGGGCAGAAGCAGCGCATCTCGATCGCACGGGCGCTCATGAAGGACGCGAGCATCCTGATCCTCGACGACTCGGTCTCCGCCGTCGACGTCAAGACGGAGAAACGCATCCTCGAAAACCTCCGCCGTGTGCGGCAGGGCAAGACCACCATCCTGATCGCCCACCGCATCAGCACGGTCGAGCGTATGGATAAAATCCTGTTCTTGGAGGACGGCAGGCTGACGGCGGTCGGCTCCCACGCGGAGCTGTACGGATCCTGCCCGTCCTACCGCACCATGGTCGAGCTGCAGCGCCTTGACGACGCGCAGGTCGCGGAAGGGGGCGAATCCCGTGTCTGAGTGGTATCCGCTCCTGCTCGTCGGGGGCATCGTCGGGGCGTTCGCCCTGCTGTTCTCCCTCGCGTACCTCGCCATTCGCCGCCAGAAGGAGGCGATCGGCTTTGACCGCAACATGAAGGACGGCGAGATCGTCCGTCGCCTGCTTCGCTACGCCCGTCCGCACGTCCGTCAGCTGCTGCTCGTGCTGCTGGTCATGCTGTTCTCCATCGCCTACGACATCCTCTCCCCGCTGCTTATCGGGCAGATCGAGGAACTGATCAAGAACGACTTCCCGCTCTCGCGCCTCTTCGCGTCCGTCGCGGTCTACGCGGGGATCCTGCTGGTCTCCCTCGCCTGCACCTATATCCAGGCGATCCTGCTCCAGATCATCGGGCAGAAGATCCTTTCCCGGCTCCGTGAGGACCTGTTCGCCCACATCGAATCCCTCTCCCACGGGCAGCTCAACGAGATCCCGGTCGGCAAGCTGGTCACGCGTGTCACCAACGACACCAACGCCATTTCGATGATGTTCACCAACATCCTCGTGAATCTGGTGAAGAACTGCTTCGTCATCCTCGGCGTGCTGACGGCGATGCTCTGTCTGAATTACCTGCTGACGCTGATGGTGCTGTGCTTCGTGCCGTTCATCGTGCTGTTCACGGTGGTGTTCCGCAAATTCAGCCGCAAGGCGTACCGCAAGGTCAAGGACGGCACGACCGACATCAACACCTTCCTGTCGGAGAACCTCTCCGGCATGAAGATCATTCAGATCTTCAACCGCGAACCGGAAAAGAAAGCGGAATTCGACGGCAAGAACGCCGCCCTCGGCAAGGCGAAGCGGCAGCAGATCTTCGTTTTCGGCATCTTCCGCCCGTTGGTCTATATGCTGTACATCTCCTCGGTGCTCTGCCTGCTCTACCTCGGCGGACGGGGGGTCATCCGCGACGTCAGCTTTCTCGGGCAGACCATCAACAGCGGGACGGTCGTCTCCTTCTATATGTTCATTTCCCGCTTCTTCAACCCGATCCAGAACCTCGCCGAGCAGTTCAACTGGCTCCAATCGGCGTTCGCCTCGGCGGAAAAGATCTTCTCCATCTTCGACCTCGTCCCCGACGTGCAGGATTCCCCGGACGCCGTCGAGCTTCCGCCCCTGCGTGGAGAGATCGAGTTCCGGCACGTCTGGTTCGCCTATGTGCCGGGCGAATGGGTGCTCAAGGACGTGTCCTTCCGGGTGGAAGCGGGGCAGATGGTCGCTTTCGTCGGTTCGACCGGCTCGGGCAAAAGCACGATCCTTTCCCTGCTCTGCCGCAATTACGACATCCAGCAGGGCGAGATCCTCGTCGACGGTCGGGACATCCGCACGGTGAAGATCGCCTCCCTCCGCCGTCAGCTCGGACAGATGCTGCAGGACGTGTTCCTGTTCTCCGGGACCATTCGCTCCAATATCCTCCTGCGCAAGGAGAATGTTTCGGACGAGGAGGTCATGGAGGTCTGCCGCTACGTCAACGCCGACCACTTCATCGACCGCCTGCCCGCCGGACTGGACGAGGAGGTGCGCGAACGCGGCAACAACTTCTCCGCCGGCCAGCGGCAGCTGCTCTCCTTCGCCCGCACGCTGCTCCACCGCCCCGCGGTCATGATCCTCGACGAGGCGACCGCGAACATCGACACGGAAACGGAGCTGCTGATCCAGGATTCGCTCGAAAAAATGGCGAACATCGGCACCATGCTGATCGTCGCGCACCGCCTTTCGACGGTCCAGCACGCCGACCGGATCCTCGTGCTGTCCCACGGCGAGATCGTCGAGCAGGGCACCCACCGGCAATTGCTGGAGCAGAAGGGACGCTACTACGAGCTTTACAAGCTGCAATACACCAAAAAACAGCTCCAAGCCGGACCGCAATGATTTTCGGGGCGCAAACGCGACCCCTGCGGCCCCGCATTTCCTCGCGGAAACCATCGGAAGGTCCGATTTTCGGACCTTCCTTTCCTTTTCGGCGGTCGCGGTTTGCCGCAAACGCGTACTTTCGCGGCAGTTTGCCCGGAAACCGTCCCCGCTGTGATGAATTTTTTTGCCGCACCTCTTGCAAATGCCGTCGAGTTGTGCTAAAATAGAGAAATGGAGGAGATTACGGTATGGAGCGAAAGAGCAAGATCAACTACTACCTCGACATCGCCCAAACGGTCGCGACGCGGTCCACCTGCCTGCGCAAGCATTACGGCGCCATCATCGTGCGGAACGACGTCATCGTATCGACCGGCTACAACGGCGCACCGCGTGGACGGCAGAACTGCTCGGACATCGGCGGCTGCCTGCGGGACAAACTCAACATCCCACGCGGCGAACGCTACGAACTCTGCCGCTCGGTCCACGCGGAGGCGAACGCGATCATTTCCGCCGCACGGGAGAGTATGCTCGGCGCGGACCTCTACCTCTGCTGCGTCGATCCGTTTTCCGGCGCGACGGTCCCCGGCACGACCAGCTGCCAGATGTGCAAGCGTCTGGTCATCAACGCGGGGATCCAACGGGTATACGTCCGCGAGGACGGGGACGCGTATTCCGTCTACGAGGTCGAGGACTGGATCAAAAACGACGACAGCCTCGGGCAGATCGGGTACTGAAAAGGAGAAAAGAACCATGTCAAAGCGCCTTCGCGCCCTGTCCGCCCTGCTTCTGTGCGTTTCGCTGCTGCTCGCGTCCTGCGGCGAAAAATGGGAGCAGACCGAATTCGGCTTCCGAAGCGAAAAGACCGGCGTCGAATACGTCGCCTGCAACGTCATCGCGGTCAAGCCGGTCGCACGGGTGGATTCCGAGCCGTACTGCGAAGCGGACGGCGTGCCGTACTACGCGATCCGCGACGAGGAGCCGGAACAATTCCTGTGCGATTACGACGAAAAGAGCCAAAGCAGCATCGTCTACCGCAACAAGGAACTGCCGGACGTCACGATCGAAAACTTCAACGCCATCGCCGCATGGCTGATGCTCGACGGCGATATGCCGCTGATGGTCGCGCAGCTGTACGCGGACGACGAATACCTCGCTGAAGAGCTGCGCGGACGCAACCCCTCGCAGGACACGGCGCTGGTCCGCAAGATCACCGACGCGCTGGTCAACGGACAGGCGCGGAACGTCCCGCAGGACACCTATTCCGACGACGACCTCTACTATTTCCGGCTGCTCAGCGCCGATTACCCCGGGCTGTACTACAGCGTCTGCTTTTTCGGGGACGTCTACGGGCGCTACTATGTGCAGGATATGGCGACCTTCCGCATCGCGGACGCCCCGCCGGAGATCGTCGCATGGATCGTCGGAGCGAACGGAGATACGATATGAAACGAAAAACCGTATGCCTGCTTCTGGCGCTGCTCGCGCTCCTGCCGGGATGTCAGACGAAATACTACCATGAAACCTCCTCGGAGACGCTCTCCGTCGAGTCCCTGACGGATCCCGTCCCGCCGTTCGTGTTCGGGCAAAACGGGTTCTACGACACTTCGTCGGACGCGGAGTATCTGCCCGTGCCGGAGGTGGAGGCGAAGGAGCGGGGGGAGGAATACTTCTCCGACGGCGAAAGGACGCTCTACCGGGTGGAAGGGCTGCACGAAAGCTACTTCCTCATGGACGAGGAGGGGGTCGTCTATAAGAACGCCGCCATGCCGTGGATGATCCAACCGGGCGAGGACGGCTGGGCGGACGACTATCCCGCCCTGACCTATGTCGGTTGAAATTTCTCCGCTGACGGCGGAACGCGTACCGGAGGCGGCGGAAGTCGAAAAAGCCTGCCTTGAAACCGCGTGGAGCGCCCGCCAGCTCGCGGAATTGCCCCCGGAAGCGGTCTATCTGACCGCCGTCGCGGACGGAAGGGTCTGCGGGGTCGGGAGTATGTACTGCGTCGGCGGCGAAGCGGAGCTGCAGAACCTCGCGGTCCTGCCGGATCACCGACGGCGCGGCGTCGCGCAGGCCCTGCTCGACGGGCTGTTCGGCGAAGCGCGGAAGCGGGGGTGCGCAAGCGTATTTTTGGAGGTCGACGGCGGCAATTCCGCCGCGCAGGCGCTCTACCGCAAAAACGGCTTCCTGCAGGTCGGCGTGCGGCGCGGATTCTACCGCGGACGGGACGCGCTGCTGCTTCGGAAAGGATTGGAAACGCTTTGAAACTACTCGGAATCGAATCCTCCTGCGACGAAACCGCCGCGGCGGTCGTGGAGGACGGGCGGAAACTGCTTTCCTCCGTCGTCGCGACGCAGGTGGAGATCCACGCCCTCTACGGCGGCGTGGTGCCGGAGATCGCCTCCCGCGCCCATACGGAAGCGCTCTGGGGCGTGACCGAACAGGCGCTGCGGGAAGCGGGGCTGACCCTCGCGGACGTCGACGCCGTCGCCGTCACCTACGCCCCCGGGCTTATCGGGGCGCTGCTGACCGGCGTATCCTTCGCGAAAGGGCTTGCGCTCGCGTCCGGCAAGCCGCTCGTCCCGGTACATCATCTGCGGGGGCACGTCGCGGCGGTCTATCTGGTTTCCCCGGGGCTGGAGCCGCCGTTCGCGGCGCTTTGCGTGTCCGGCGGGAACACCGAACTGCTCGCGGTGGAGGGGTATACGTCCTACCGACAGGTCGGCACGACGCGGGACGACGCGGCGGGCGAAGCGTTCGACAAGTGTGCGCGGGTGCTGGGGCTTCCCTATCCGGGCGGCGCCGCCATGGACAAACTCGCGTCCGTCGGAAACCCGGACGCCTACCCGTTCCCGGAAGGAAACGTCAACGGCTGCCCGTTCGATTTCTCCTTCTCCGGGCTGAAGACCGCCGTCATCAACACGGTCCACACCGCGACCCAACGCGGACAAACGACGGACGACGCCTTCCGTGCGGACATCGCCGCGTCCTTCACCAAAGCCGTCGTGCGGACGCTGACCGACCGGCTCGAGCTGCTGCTGCAGAGCGAACCGACCCTGCGGGACGTGGTGCTCTGCGGCGGTGTGGCGGCGAACTCGCACCTGCGTTCCGCCTGCGCGGACCTCGCGTCCAAATACGGGCGGACGCTGCACCTGCCGCCGCTGAAGCTGTGCGGCGACAACGCCGCGATGATCGCGTCGCAGGGGTACTACGAACTGCTCGCCGGGCATACCGCCGACGCGACGCTCAACGCCCACGCGACCCTGTCGATCGGCGAATAAGGAGGAAAACGGACGAATGGACGGCAATCTGCCCCGCTGGGCGAAGCGGGCGAAGGAACTGGACCTGCTGCGTGGGATCGCGGTGCTGCTGATGATCGCCGACCACTTCTTTTTCGACCTTTGGGGGCTTCTGCCGGACATTTTTTCGACCTATCCGAAACCGCTCGAAGCGCTCGGGCGGTCCTACTGGAACTGGGAGGTCCGCGCCGTCGTGCGTCCGATCGTGCTGTTCGTGTTCTTCGCGCTGACCGGGGTCTGCTGCTCCTTTTCGCACAGCAACCTCCTGCGCGGGGGCAAGCTGTTCGCGGTCGCGATGGCGCTGACCGGCGGGACCTACGCCGTCGGGCGGCTGATCGACGAGCCGGACCTGACCATCGCCTGCGGCGTGCTGCACTGCATCTCGCTCGCCCTGCTGCTGGTCGGGCTCTGCGAAAAGCTCCGCATGAACAAATGGATCTATCTCGCCGTCGGGCTTTCGCTCTGGGGGTTCGGCGTCGCCGTCGACCTGCTGGTGGATCCGAAGCTGGTGCATTACGGCGCGGAGCCGCTGCTCCCGCTTTTGGTGAAGTCCTTCTTCGGGTTTGCAATGTGCGGGTCGGACAGTTTCTCCTTCCCGTCGGTCTGCGGACAGATCTTCGTCGGGGTGTTCCTCGGGAAACAGTTCTACCCCGAACGGAAGTCCCTGCTCAAAAGCCCCTACCGCAACCACCCGCTGACCTTCCTCGGGCGGTACAGCCTGTGGGTCTATTTCGCCCACCAACTGCTCCTGCCGGTGCTGACGTCGTTGGTACTGCTCGCGAAGGGGTATACGCTTGCCCTGTAATTTTTCTGTGAAAAAGGTGATGCTTCCATGGCGGAAAGCCTGTACGAACGTCTGGCGGACAACCAGAACAGTTCCTCCCCGGCGCTCTACTACGAAAACATACGCATTTCCTACCC
>CANQVQ010000028.1 GCA_947627335.1 uncultured Clostridia bacterium
GCTTTCCGCAGAACCGGGCAGCTCCATGTCGGTAAACGTGATCTTGCCGCCGTTCACGGCGTAGATGCGGACTTCGAAGCTCTCAATCTCCCCGATGTCCTGCATTTCGCCGATCTCGTTCACCCGGTCCTCCTGCGGATAGGCGCCGTTCGTCGGGAACGAACCGTTTTTCCGTCCGCTGCCGAGAAGTACGACCGGTACCGCGACCGCAAGCGCTACGCAAGCGGCGATCACGCCGCCGAGCCACGGGCGTCCTTTCCGCTTTCGCCGCGGACCGTCGGAAAGCAGTTCCTCGTCCACGTCGCCGATCGCGTCCAGCAATTGTTCCGCTTTTCTCATAGAAATCCCTCTTTCGTCAATCTTTTTTTGAGTTTTTCCCGCGAACGGTAGAGCATGGATTTGACCTTGCTTTGCGAATACCCGAACCGCTCCCCGATGTCGCCGACCGACAGCAGTTCCCAGTAGCGGCACAGGAATACCTGCCGTTCGGCTTGGGGGAGGGAACGGACGAACCCGTTGATCAGGCGTTTCAGCTCCTCCTGCTCCCACGCCGATTCGGCGGAATCCCCGCCCGGGACGCATTCCGCGAGTTCATCGAGCGCACAGGGCAGCTCGCCGCCGCCCCGTTTCGCCGCGTTTCGTTCGCGCCACTTATCGACGGCGGCACGCCGCGTCAATTTGCCGAGGAAGGCGGAAAGGACGGTCGGGCGGTGCGGCGGTATGCTGTTCCACGCGCCGAGGTAGGCGTCGTTTACGGCTTCCTCCGCGTCCTCGCGGTTCCGTAGGACATTATAGGCGATGGAATGGCAGTATGCGCCGTACTTCCGCGCCGTCTCCGCGACGGCGGACTCGTCCCGCGACCAGTAGAGTTCGACGATTTGTTCGTCTTGCAAAGGAGATCCCTCCGTTCTGCGGTGGTTTGGAAATAGCTATTTCATCTTTCTACTCGTAAAAAGGACGCTGTCGGTTGCGTTTTTTTTGTCCGCATTTTCAAAAAAAGCGGTCGCCCTTTGCGGCGACCGCTTGCAAAAACAGACGAATCAGGTTTGGACCGGCTTGTATTCGGCGAGCGTCAGCGAAAAGGTGAGCGTCTGCCCGGAACGGGTCACGGTGAACGAGAGCGTGTCGCCGATGGCGTGGGATTGCAGGACGCTGTCGTAATCCGCCTCCGTCGCGATCTCGGTCCCGTCGATCGAGCGGATCAGATCGCCGGAGCGGAAGCCCGCCTTCGCCGCGTTCGACCCGTCCTCCACGCTGTAGACGTAAAGTCCGAGCGTGTTGACGCGGTAGTACATGGCGGTCTGGTAGTCGGCGATCTCGAGGACCTGGATCCCGGTGTCCACCCGTCCCGTCACATAGCCGTATTCGATCAGGTCGGAAATGACGGGTTCGGCGAGGTTGATCGGGATCGCAAAGCCCAATCCTTCGACGTCGTCGCCGGAGGATTTCGCGTTGACGATGCCGATAAGTTCACCGTTTCGGTTGAAAAGTCCGCCGCCGGAGTTGCCGGGGTTGATCGCCGCATCGGTCTGCAAAAGGGTCATGATGTTGCCGTCGATCGTGATTTGGCGGTCCAGTGCGCTGATGTAGCCGACGGTCACCGTGCCGCCGAGCTGTCCGAGCGGGTTGCCGATGGCGACGACCGAATCGCCGACCTTGCATTCCGTGAAGTCGCCGAGCACGGCGGGCTGCAAGCCGGACGCGTCGATCTTGATGACCGCGAGGTCCGCCCGGTCGTCCGAACCGACGAGTTCGGCCGGGTAGGTCTGCCCGTCCGTCGTGCGGACGGAGATGGAGGTCGCACCGTCGACGACGTGGTGATTCGTGACGATGTAGCCGTTTTCGGTCAGGATCACGCCGCTTCCGGCGCCCTCCGAAACGTACTGCATCATGAAACTGCCGGTCGTGACCGCTTCCGTCGTGATCTCCACGACGCTGTCCCGCGTCGCTTCCGCCGCTTCGCCGACCGTCATCGTGCGGTCTACCGCGTCGCCGTTCTGGTCCTGCAGCGCGACCGAACGGTACAGCACCGCCGTGTCGTGCGCAGGCTGTCCGCCTTCGGCGCTTCCGCCGTTCGACGCGTTTCGTCCGACGAGGTATCCGCCGAGCAGTCCGCCGCCCAGGCCGAGCAGCAGCGAAAGCGCCATGCAGACGGCGAGGATTGTCGTCGGGCGAACGCCCTTGCGCTTTTTCTGCGGAGGCGGGGGAGGGGTCGGCTGTTCCTGCGGCGACCGGACGTACGGCCATTCCGTCGTTTGTTCCGCGTACGGTGCGCTTTCCGTCGTTTGTTCCGCGAACGGTGTGCTTTCCGTCGTTTGCTCCTTGAACGGCTCGCTTTCCGCCGTTTGCTCCTCGAAAAGTTCGTTGACTTCTTCGGTGAAATCCTCTGTTTCCTCCGTCGGCTGTTCCGACGGGATACGGAAATCCTCTTGCATCTGCAATCCCTCCTTGCTTTTTCTTCATTTTACCCGGTGGAAATGTTAAAATCAAGGAAATGGTGTTGTAGATGTGTGAATTTTTATGCAGTTTTCACAGTTCGGACCCGAAAACGACGCACCGAAACGGTCTGTACACGCGTTTCTGCGCTCCTATAAACCGTACTTTGTCTTGACGCGTTCCAGCATTTCCCCGATCGGGCGGGCGAGGACGAGCAGGAACACGACGTTCGACACCGCGTACACCGCCGTGATCGGCAGGGCGGAAAGCAGTGCCGCAACGTAGGAGATCCCGGTCCACAGGGCGGTCCAGACGTCGACGAGCAGGGAAAACAGCACGCCGGAGAGCGCCCCGAACCCGTACAGCAGGAACCGGCTCTTCTTCAGCCCCTTCGCGAAAATTCCGGCGAGCAGTCCGATGACCCCCCACGCGAGCATCTGAAACGGGGTCCACGGTCCCTGCCCGAAATAGAAATTGGAAAGCACGGCGGACAGCGACCCGGTCAGGAAGCCCGCCTCCCCGCCGAACGCGATGCCGGCGATGATGACGAACGCCGTCACCGGCTTGAAGAACGGCAGGACCCCGAACAGCACCCGTCCCGCGACGGACAGGGCGGTCAGGGCGGCGAGCAGGACGGACAGCACCGCGACGCACAGCGTGACCCACACCGCCGCCCGCTCCCGAAACAGAAGCGTCCCGCCGACGACGCAGGCGGGCAGGACGACGCAAAGCAGGACGCGGGAGAGGATCTTTCGCTTGTTCATGGTTTTGCCTCCGCACGGCGGCAGGCGTTCACGACCTCCTCACAGGTGATCGCGTTCGGGAAAAGTCCCCGTGCGATGCGGCTTGCGGCGGTCGTGTAGAAGCTGTTTGCGGCAAAAAAGTCGTGCGGGTCGCCTGCGGAAAGCACCTCGCCGTCGAACAGCAGGGCACAGCGGTCGGCGTATTCCGCCGCGAATTCCACGTCGTGCGTCGCGAGCAGAACCGTCGTCCCGCCGTCCCGCAGTTCCCGCAGGAACCGCCCGAGGAACCGCTTGTAGACCGCGTCAAGCCCTTTGGTTGGCTCGTCGAGCAGCAGCAGGCGGGGCTTCGACAGCAGCAGCTTCGCGAGCGCACACTTCTGCTGCTCCAGGTCGAACGGATGCCGATCGAGCAGGGACGTGACCCCCAGCCGTTCGGCTGCGGAGACGGCAAGCGCTTCCCGTTCGCCGCGTGGGACGCCGAGCGCCTGCAGCAGGTCGAGGAAGTCCGCACGGACCGTGTTTTGCAGGAACACCGTCTGCGGGTTCTGCGGCAGGAGGGAAAGTCCGTTCCGATAGAGCGAACCGCCCCGGTAGGAGCCGATCGGTTTGCCGAGGATGTTGACCTTTCCGCGATAGGGCTTTTCCAGTCCGGCGATGACCTGCAGCGCCGTGGTCTTGCCCGCGCCGTTGCCGCCGAGCAGGCAGAAGCATTCCCCCGTTTCCACCCGAAGGGAGGTTCCGCGCAGAACGTCCGGGCTTTGCTTCGCGTAGCGGAAGTAGACCTCCCGCAGTTCGACCGCAGGTTCTCCCGTGCGTGCGGGAGCCGATCCTGACGGCGTTTCGGACGGTTCGGACGGCGAATAGTGCGATCCCAGGACCTCCCGCCCATCCCGGACGGTCAGCGGGCAGTCTCCGGAAAGCCCGAGCGACCGAAAAATGCGCACCGCGCTCGGCAGTCCCGCCGAAAGGACGCACCCCTCCGGCAGCTTCGACGGGTCGCCGACCTCCCGGGGCGGACCGAACAGCACCGATTTCCCCGCTTCGAGCAGCAGTACCCGGTCCGCAAGCGGGAACGCCTCCTCCAGCCGATGCTCCGCGAGCAGGATCGTGATGCCGAGTTCCCGGTTGAGCTTCCGAAGCGTCGAAAGGAATTCCGAAGCGGCGATCGGGTCGAGCTGACCGGTCGGCTCGTCGAGCAGCAGCAGCTTCGGCTGCAGGACCGTCGCGGACGCGAGGTTGACCAACTGCTTCTGCCCGCCCGAAAGCGTGTCCGTCGCCTGTCGGAATTGCGCTTCCAGTCCGAAATAGCTTGCCGTTTCCGCGACCCGACGGCGGATCACGTCGTTCGGCAGACCGAGGCTTTCCGCGCCGAACGCCAATTCGTGCCAGACCTTGTCCGTCACGATCTGCCCGTCCGGGTTCTGCCCGACAAACCCGATGTCAGACGCGCTTTCGCGTGCGTCGAGCGTTTCCTGCGGTCGACCGCCGAAAAGGATCCGTCCGTTTTTTTCGCCGTGCGGGGCAATTTCCCGCTTCAGCAGGCGCAGGAGCGTGGATTTTCCGCAGCCGGACGCCCCGCAAAGCAGCACGAATTCCCCCGCTTCCATGGAAAACGACAGGTCCGACAGAGCGTCCGCCTGTGCGTTCGGATAGCGGAAGGAGAGGTTTTCGACTTGCAGGAACGGCATGAACGGGCTCCTTTCGGGGGAGAAAAAAGAATGGGGGACCCGAAAAGTCCCCCAAATATCCTTACGTCTTCGGGTCTTGCTTTCGCGGCGGGAACAGGGTGCAGCCGTAGGACCGCCACTCCTCGATCTTCCCGCGCAGCAGCGCTTCCGGCACGTCAAACCGCTTCGCGAGGCAGGGGACGCACCGATACGCCGTCGACGCACGATTGACGAGCTTGCGGGTCGCGCCGACGTCGTCCGGGGTCAGCGCCCGTCCGCAGTCAAGGCATTCAGGCATCTACGACGGCGCAGCGCAGCATGACGCAGCAGTGCGGCTCCATGTGGACCGACAGGTGGTCCTTGTGGATTCCCAGATCCTTGTCCGCCCAGATGTCGCGGACGCGGAGCGCCTTGCCGGAAACGCGACCCAGCCCGATCTCCGTCAAAGCGAGCGTCGGGTAGAGCGGACTGTCGCCGAAGTTGAAGAAGCCGATGGCGATGTCGCCGCCTTCGAGGTAGCGCACCCACGCCTTCCACGCGAACCAGTCCTCCTGGATCATCGGCACGGCGAACGGCTGACGGCAGGCGGGATCCTGGTTGATGGCGAGGATCTCCTTGTTCATCAGAATATCCTTGATCTCCTGCGACATATTGCGAATATCGCACCCGATCATCAGCGGCGAACCGAAAAACGCCCAGATCGAGAAATGCGTGCGGTACTCCTCGAGCGTGCAGCCGCCCATGCCGACGTTGCCCTTGCCGCCCATGCCGACGACGAGCATATCCATGTCGTTGAAGCAGCCCTGCCCGTTGGTCGGGAGCAGCCGGACCTGCTTCTCGGCGATGTCCTTGATGGAAGCCCAGCTGTCGTTGATGTCGCCGGTCGAACGCCACATATGCGCACCGGTCTCCTTGATCCAGTTCTGGCTTTCCTCCGCACCCCAGTTGCAGGCGGAGAAGAGGATGTCGCGTCCGCAGTTCGCCAGCGCAAGCCCCATGCGCTTATAGAGCAGGCGACCGGAATAGCTGAGCGGACGGTTGCAGTTGTCGTATTTCAGGAAGTCCACGCCCCAATCGGCGAAGGTCTTCGCGTCGATGAACTCGTGGTCGAAGGAGCTCGGGTATCCCGCACAGGTCAGCGTCCCGTTGCAGGAGTACATACCGAATTTCAGCCCCTTGCTGTGGACGTAATCGGCGACGGCTTTCATGCCGTTCGGGAATTTTTCCGGGTCGGCGACCAGCTCGTCCTTTTTGTTGCGTTCCCGCAGGGACCAGCAGTCGTCGATGACCAGATACTCGTATCCGGCGTCCCGCAATCCGGTTTCGACCATCGCGTCCGCCGTTTCGCGAATGAGCTGTTCGTTGATGTCGTGACCGAAGGTGTTCCAGGAATTCCATCCCAGCGGGGGTGTCTTGACGATCATGGGGAGTACCATCCTTTTTTTTTCACATTTTTTGACGGCTTACATTGCCGGAATCATTGTAGCATACTTTTTCTCCGATTGCAAGACAAAAACCGGAATTTTTCCATTTTTTTGCGTCGGACGACCCGAAAAAAATTCCGCGCATAAAGCGCATACCGTGCGTGGATACTATCGGTGCAGGCATTTCGCGCTTTTGGCGGAATGCCGGGATCGATTGAAATAAAAGGAGTCAGGATTCATGAATTGCAGACGAATCTTGCTGTTGCTGGCGATCCTGACCGCACTGGTGTGCTTTGCCGGTTGCGGCGACGACAGCGACGGGAATACTTCCGGCAGTGCCGAAAGCAACGGCGTGATCTCCGACGAAAGCGCGAGCCGTGGGGACAGCATGGTTTCGACGGACAGCGATATGGGTTCGTCGGATGAAAGCGGCGTCGGCTCCGACGGTTCGGGCGGCGTGCTGTCCGACGTCATGTCCGACGCGGGCGACGCGGTTTCCGACGTGGTATCCGACGTCGAGGACGGCGCGTCCGACCTGTTCGGGGACAGCACCTCCGAAGCGCAGGGCTGACGGAAAAAGAAGGAAAGGCGTGTTCCGCGTCGGCGGCGCACGCCTTTTTGCCGTTCGGAAAGGATTTCATATGAAAAAATCGCGTTTCCCTATTGACGCACGCCGAAAAAAAGTGTATAATCTAATCGAAAGAAAATGAAACAAAGAAGGAGCGGATTTTTCTTGCGTATGAAAAGAACACTGTGTCTCGTGCTGTTTGCGGTGCTGGCGGTCGCCTCGCTTTTGCAGGCGTTCCCGGCGCTTCCCGCTTCCGCGGAGGAGCCGCTTGTGAACATCGCTCGCGGCTGTTCCTACACGTCCTCCGAGCCGTACACGCTGGACCTGGACAAGAACCCCAATACATACCGCGATAAGAAGGGCAACGAACTGACCGACGGCGTCAAGGGACATTCCCTTTACGGTACGGAATGGTATGGCTATAACGGCGCCAACGCCTACACGGTCACGATCGACCTCGGCTCAGTCCGTTCCGGCATCTCCCGCCTTGCCGCCGAATTCTGCGACAACAACGGAGCTGCCGTTTACCTGCCCGTGAATCCGAAATTTGCCGGTTCGACGGACGGGGAAACCTTCACGGACATCGGCGAACCGTGGGACGCGATGGCGGTGAAGGGTGCGGAAAAGACCGCGTACCATACCTACTATCTCGACCTCGACCAACCGGTTTCCTACCGCTATATCCGGCTGACCTTCGACAAGGGCGGATTCTTCGTGTTCCTCTCCGAAGTCGAGGTGTTCACCGGCTACGTTTCCGATCTGATCTTCCGGGAAGGCGACGCCTACCGGGATACGACGGACAACACGGTTCGCGGTCTGCGCGCCGACACGACGGTCGAGGACTTCCTCTCCGGGCTCAACACCACCTCCGGCGTCACCCTGCGTGACGCGAGCGGAAACGCCAAGACGACCGGTCTTGTCGCGACAGGCGACGTGCTGGAAAAGACGCAGGCGAGCGGAAATCCGCTGCAATCGACCGTCATCATCCTCGGCGACGTCAGCGGAGACGGGAAATTGAACGCTACGGACTATATGCAGCTCAAGCGGCACGTCCTGGGGACCTATTCGATCTCGGAGACAAACCGCAAGGCGGCGGACATTTCCGCGTCGGACGGGATCAACTCGACGGACTATCTGCTGCTCAAACGGCACGTCCTTGGCACATACAATATCTACGGCAATTCGCAGAGCGCGACGGACGAAGGCGGACGCGGAGACGTGACGGACGAATACCGCGATATGGACACGTCCGACAACATCGAGACCCTCACGAGCCATGCCATGACGCTCACCCGCACGGCGGAAACCACCTACAGCGTGACCTGCAAGACGTACGACGGGACGCTGCTGCTGACCTTCTACCGCACCGGCTGGGGCACCTATAACCTCGGCAAGTGGCAATTGACCGACGGCGACGGTTCGCATACGTTCATCGCCGGGGCGACCGACTGGGAGTACGTTTACCGCGTTGCGCCGTCGGCGAGCGCCGGTTGGGTCTGGTCCGGCGGCAACCACGCCAACGAGAAACTGCGTTCCCTGCATTTCTATGACGGAAAGACCGATCAGGAACTCTCCCTCTCCGTCGGGCAGTCGGCTGCGATCGAGAACCTGAAGATCGTCGAGGAGACCACGCTGTATTGGGATCCTGCCGGTTCGGACGGGAAGTACGAGTACGCCGAGAGCAACCGTTACTGCGACGCGGTCCGTACCTACACGATCGTCGGTCCGCAGATCCGTCTCGCCGTGGATTACGATTACTGCTACGGCATGGACGCTTACTACGACACTTCCTACACCTGTATGTTCCCGATCGAAAAGCTCTACGGTCTCTACTGCGCCTTCCTTGACGGCGAGGAGAACCTCCTTTCCGTCGTCGAAACGCTCAAGAAGGGCGACCCGACCTACAACGGGAAGCAATACGACGGCAACGCGTCGGAACGCTGCGTCGTCTGGGGCTACGACGGACGGGAAAAGTACAAGTTCGACGTTCGCGTCCTGACGCCGGAAACCAGCTGCAACAACTTCGACAACAAGATGAAGGTCTCCTTCTGGGATATGAACACGACCACCAATAAGATCTACTTCTCCAAGTTCCCGGCAGGAAACTACAACGCCGGGAGCGCGGGAAGCGCGAAGCAAAAGGTTTCCGCCGGAAGCAAGATCCACACGGAATGCCAGTGGACGTTCTACGAATAAACGCGGAACCGTTCCACGGAAAGGACTTTCCTTGCAAAAGAACTATTTTCGACCGCTCCCGCTTGCGGCGGGGATCCTGCTTGCGGTAACGGCGGCGCTCAACTGCGTCGGCGGATTCTTGCTCCCGCCGCAATTCTCGAGCGGAACGTCCCGCGTGCCGACGCTCGCGTTTCTCGTGGGCGGGATCCTGCTCGTCGGCGTGAGCGGCATCATGGCGGTATTCGGTCCGAAGCCGAAGAAATGGATGGTTTTGGAGTCCGTTCTCGCCTTCGCGAACGCCGCGATGCTGGTCTATAACCTTTTCCTGCTTTGAAAAAACAGAATACAGATTTTTGGGAGGAACTGCTTATGAAAAAAATTCTGACTGTTATCCTCGCGTGCGTGCTGGCGCTTTCGGCGTTCAGCCTGTTGGCTGTCTCTGCGGAGACGGGGGATCCGATTTACGTTTTCAACGTAAAGGGCGTCAACGGGATGATCGGCGGCGAGGACTGCGTGCTCTTTACGACGCAGGACGCTTACAACAGCGGCAACCCCAACTGGGCCGTCACGGTCCTGCTTGAGGTCAAGGACGACGGCTCGCTGGTCGTCAAGGAGAAGGCGATCGCCGGGCAGGGCACGGTCCCTGCCGGCGTGAAGGTCGGCGACGGTGTGGTCGCGCTGGTCGTACATTCCGCCGCTTCCAAGGTGGAGGATAAAGACAAATGGGCCAACGTCGAAGCCAAGCTCGCCGCGCAGGAAGCGGACGTCGGCATGACCGTCGTGCTCGATGGCATCGACCTCGAAAACGCGTCCGGCGAAGGCACGGCGACGCTCTATCCGGCGGGAGCCGGCGGTGCGGGCGGCACGTCCTCAGCGGATTCATCCGCAGCTTCGTCTGAAACTTCGTCCGCAGCTTCGTCTGAAGTTTCGTCTGCCGCTTCGTCCGAAGTCTCTTCCGAAGCGTCGTCCGCAGCTTCTACGTCGTCGGAGACCTCCTCCGCCGTTTCCGAAACCTCTTCCGAGGCGTCCTCGGCGGTTTCGTCCGAAGCGTCGTCCGCCGCGTCGAGCGATGCGGCTTCCTCTGCGGCGTCCTCCGCGACGCAGTCGTCTCTTGCAGCGTCGTCTGAAACCTCGGAAGCCTCCGACGGTCTTTCGGGCGGTGTGATCGCGATCATCGTGATCGCGGTCGTGGTCATCGTCGCCGCGGTCGTCGCCATCGTGGTCGTGAAGCGCAAGAAGTAATACCGAATATACGCCGGGGAGCTTGCAGACAGGCTGAGAGGAAGGTACGCCCTTCGACCCGTGACCTGATTTGGATAATGCCAACGTAGGGAACTTTCAGCGATTGCGTGCATCAGCGGGAAGCTGCCGGAAACGGGTGGCTTCCCGCTTTTTGAAAGGACGTGGTTTTTCATTGGTAGTCGTCAACGGAAACGCCGAACAGGCGGTTGGAAAAACGGTCGCGGACTATCTGCGCGAGACCGGGACCGACCCGCAGCGGGTCGCCGTCGAGCGGAACGGGGAGATCCTTCCGCGTGCGAAGTACGCCGTGACCCGTTTGGAGGACGGCGACGTCGTGGAGATCGTCCGCTTCGTCGGCGGGGGCTGAAAAAAGCCGGAAAGGATACGAATCTATGCAAGATACATGGACATTGGGCGGACGGACCTTCACTTCCCGCTTCATTCTCGGCTCGGGGAAGTATTCGCTCAAGCTGATCGAAGCGGCGGTGCGGGACGCGGGTGCGGAGATGATCACCCTCGCCGTTCGCCGGACCAACACGAAGGAGAGCGAGAATATCCTCGACTATATCCCGCAAAACGTCACGCTTCTGCCGAACACGTCCGGCGCAAGGACCGCCGAGGAAGCGGTCCGCATCGCACGGCTTGCGCGGGAGCTTGGCTGCGGGGATTTCGTCAAGGTGGAGATCATGCGGGACAGCAAGTACCTCCTGCCGGACAACGCGGAAACGGTCAGGGCGACGTCGATGCTCGCGGACGAGGGGTTCGTCGTCCTGCCGTATATGTACCCCGACCTGTACGCTGCCCGCGATCTCGTAAAAGCGGGTGCGGCGGCGGTCATGCCGCTCGCGTCGCCGATCGGCTCGAATCGGGGGCTTGCCGCGAAGGATTTCCTGCAGATCCTGTTGGACGAGATCGAACTGCCGATCATCGTGGACGCAGGGATCGGTCGCCCCTCGCAGGCGTGCGAGGCGATGGAGATGGGCGCTTCCGCCGTCATGGTGAACACGGCGCTCGCGACGGCGGGCGACCTGCCGCTGATGGCGAACGCGTTCCGTCAGGCGGTGGAGGCGGGGCGGAACGCCTACCGTTCCGGGCTTGGACGGGTGCTGACACGCGGTGCGTCCGCGTCCGACCCGTTGACCGGGTTCCTGCGGGATTGAACGGGGGCGAGGAGTTTGGAAGAGAACCGTTTCTTTGTGGACGCCGACACGCTCTCCCCGGAGGCGCTTGCGCGCAAGCATAAGCTGGAAAACGATCCGTCCTGCCGGACCGACCCGACGCAGTACCTTCCGGGCATGGAAGTCCTGGAATCGGACGTCCGCGAACGGGTGCTTTCGCAGGTCGCGTCGTACGATCCCGCCCGTTACACCGCGACCGACGTCCGTGCGGCGCTCGAACGGCGTACCTGCACGGTCGAGGACCTCAAAGCCCTGCTTTCCCCGGCTGCCGAGCCGTTTCTGGAGAAGCTGGCGTGCCGCGCAAAGGCGGAGACCGAAAAGCACTTCGGCAACACGGTCTACCTGTTCACCCCGCTGTACCTGTCGAATTACTGCGAAAACTACTGCGTCTACTGCGGATTCAACTGCTACAACCGGATCCGTCGCGGCAAGCTGACCGCCGAACAGACCGAACACGAGATGCAGGTCATCGCGTCGTCCGGCATGGAGGAGATCCTGCTTTTGACCGGCGAAAGCCGCAGCCAAAGCGACCTGACCTATATCGGCGACGCCTGCAGGCTCGCCCGGAAGTATTTCCGCACGGTCGGGCTGGAGGTCTACCCGGTCAACACGGACGAGTACCGTTACCTGCACGAATGCGGGGCGGATTTCGTGACGGTCTTTCAGGAGACGTACGACCTGTGCGCGTACGAAAAACTGCACCTGCTCGGGCATAAGCGGGTGTTCCCGTATCGGTTCGACGCGCAGGAACGCGCCCTGCGCGGCGGTATGCGCGGCGTGGCGTTTTCGGCGCTGCACGCCTACTATCTGCAGCGCAAATACCCGCAGGCGGAAATTTCGCTGTCCTGTCCGCGCTTGCGCCCGATCCTGAACAACCAGACCATTCGCCCCATGGACGTCGGAGAAAAACAGCTCTGCCAGATCCTCTGCGCCTACCGTCTGTTCCTGCCGTTCGCGGGCATCACGGTGTCCTCCCGCGAAAGCGCCCGTTTCCGCGACGGCATCGTCCGCATCGCGGCGACGAAGGTGTCCGCCGGGGTATCGACCGGCATCGGCGACCACGAAAGCAAGTACGCCGGCGAGTCGGCGGAAAATCGGACGGGGGACGAGCAGTTCGAGATCGACGACGCCCGCAGTCTGAACCGAATGTACCGGGACCTGTCGGACGGCGGATTGCAGCCGGTCCTGAACGATTCGCTGTATGTCTGAGCTGCTTTGCGTCACCGACCGTTCGCTTTGCGCCGACCGATTCGACGAACGGGTGCGGAAAATTGCCGAAGCGGGGGTGAAGGCGGTCATTCTGCGGGAGAAAGACCTGCCCGAAGCCGCATATGCGGCGCTTGCGCGGGAGATCCTCGCCGTCTGCGCCGAAAGCGGGACGATGTGCGTCCTGCATACGCATTTCCGCGTTGCGGCGGCGCTCGGCTGCGGGGCGGTGCATCTGCCGCTGTCGGTCCTGCGGCGAATGACCGAAACGGAACGCTCGTCGTTCGACGTTCTCGGCGCTTCCTGCCATTCGGCGGAGGACGTGCGGGAAGCGGAAGCGCTCGGCTGTACCTACCTCGTCGCGGGGCATATTTTCGCGACCGACTGCAAGCGCGGGATCCCGCCGCGTGGAACGGACTTCCTGCGGGCGGTGTGCGACGCGTCGTCCTTGCCGGTCTACGCGATCGGCGGGGTGACGCCCGAAAATTTCCCGTCCGTCCTCGCCTGCGGCGCGGCGGGCGCGTGCGTCATGAGCGGGTTGATGCGCTGCGGGGATCCGTGCGCGTATGTCCGCGCCTTTACGGGGGAGGGGAAACCTTGAAGGAACAAACCTATCTGCTGTATGCCGTGACCGACTTTCCGGGAACGGACGCGGGCGGGCGGACGCTGTACGAGCGCGTGGAGCGGGCGCTGGAAGGCGGCGTGACCTGCGTGCAGCTCCGCGAAAAGAAGCGGGGATCTGCGGACCTGCTGCGGGATGCGCGGGAACTGCGGACGCTCTGCCATCGGTTCGGCGTGCCGCTGCTTATCGACGACGACGTGGAGGTCGCCCTGCAAAGCGGCGCGGACGGCGTACACGTCGGCGCGGAGGATATGCCGGTCGCGGAGGTGCGGAAACGGTGCGGACCGTCCTTCTGCGTCGGCGCGACCGCCAAGACCGTCGAACAGGCCCGCCGTGCCGAAGCGGACGGGGCGGATTACCTCGGCGTGGGCGCTCTGTTTCCCTCGCCGACCAAACCGAACGCGATCCCCGTTTCGCGGGAGCGGCTGCGGGAAATTTGCCGTGCGGTCCGGATCCCGTGCGTCGCCATCGGCGGGATCACGGCGGAGCGGGTCCCGTCACTCGCGGGGACCGGGATCAGCGGGATCGCGGTGGTTTCGGCGCTGTTCGGCGCGGAGGACGTGCGAAAAGCGGCGGAAAGACTGCGTGACGCCGCCCGTGCGGTCGTCGTATGATACGCGGCGCGCTCTTTGACGCGGACGGAACGCTTCTCGATTCGCTTGCCCTCTGGGAGGACCTCGGCGCACGGTACCTCGCCCGACGCGGCGTCTCCGCGCCGCCGTCGCTGGACGAAATCCTTTCCCCGCTGACGCTCGCGGAAAGCAGCGTTTACCTGTGCGAACGGTTTTCCCTGCCGGATGCGCCGAAAAGCGTCGAACGGGAACTTCGCGAGATGCTGTCCGACGGCTATCGCCGGACCGTTCCGCTGCGTCCCGGCGTCCGCGGATTCCTGGAGCGGCTGTCGGCGCGGGGCGTCCCCATGGCGGTCGTGTCGGCGGGGGACGGGGAACTGCTGGAAGCGGCGTTCGGGCGGCTGGACGTGCGGCGGTATTTCCGCGCCGTCCTGACCTGTGACGTCGTCGGCGCGGGGAAACGCGTTCCGTCGGTCTATTTCGCGGCGGCGGCTCTGCTCGGCGCGGAGGCGCGGGACGTATACGTTTTCGAGGACGATCCGAACGCCCTGCGGTGCGCGATGACGGCGGGGTTTCGCGGGGTGTCGGTCGGCGAACCGACGCACGGCGCGTTCCGGCTGCCGGATTTTCGCGACGCGGAAGCGTTCTTTCGCCTGATTGGAGGTTGATTTCCGAAATGAAAACCGTTCTGACCGTCGCCGGCAGCGACCCGAGCGGCGGCGCAGGCATCCAGGCGGACCTGAAGACCATGACCGCCCACGGCGTATACGGCATGAGCGTACTGACCGCCCTGACCGCCCAGAATACCTGCGGCGTGACCGGCATTCACGAGGTCCCGCCCGATTTTCTGGCGCTGCAGTTGGACGCGGTATTCTCCGACATTCGCCCCGACGCGATCAAGATCGGAATGCTCGCCTCGGCGCCGCTGATCCGCGTGCTTGCGGCGAAACTGCGGGAGGAATCGGGCATTCCGACCGTGCTCGACCCGGTCATGGTGTCCACGAGCGGCAGCCGCCTGCTCGCCCCGGACGCGGTCGACGCTCTGCAGACCGAACTTTTCCCGCTCGCGACGCTGCTGACCCCGAATCTGCCCGAAACGGAAGCGCTGACCGGGCGGATCATCCGCAACCTCGACGAACTCGGCGAAGCGGCGACGGAACTGCACGACCGCTTCGGCTGCGCGGTGCTCTGCAAGGGCGGGCACCTCGCCGGGACCGCCGACGACCTGCTCTGCGCCGACGGAACGATCCGCCGCTACACCGCCGTGCGCGTCGAAACCGGGAACACCCACGGGACCGGCTGCACGCTGTCGAGCGCCATCGCCTGCTCCCTCGCGCAGGGGTATCCGCTCGCGGAAGCGGTCTTTCGCGCCAAATCCTACCTGACCGGCGCACTCGCGGACGGGCTGTCGCTCGGTCACGGGAACGGACCCGTCAATCACGCCTACTGCCTGCGCGACACGCCGTTCGCGGGCGAATACACCGAGGAAAAGAAAGGATAGAAGCATATGCAAACCTACCACACGCAGATGGAAGCCGCGAAGAAGGGCGTCGTCACGCCGGAAATGAAGCTGGTCGCCGAAAAGGAGCGCCTGTCGGTCGAGGTCCTGCGCGAGCGGGTCGCACGCGGTACGGTCGCGATCCCGTGCAACCGCCTGCACAAGTCCATCTCCGCCGAGGGGATCGGCGAAGGGTTACGCACCAAGATCAACGTCAATTTGGGGATTTCCGGCGACTGCAAGGACTACACGCTGGAGATGCAGAAGGTGGATATGGCGCTCCGCTTCGGCGCGGAAGCGATCATGGACCTGAGCAACTACGGGAAGACCAATACGTTTCGGAAAGCGTTGGTCGAAAAGTCCCCGGCGATGATCGGAACGGTCCCGATGTACGACGCGATCGGCTACCTGGAAAAGGATCTGCGGGACATCACCGCATCCGACTTCCTGCGGGTGGTTCGGGCGCACGCCGAGGAGGGCGTGGACTTCATGACCATTCACGCCGGGATCAACCGCCGTGCGGTCGAAGCGCTCAAGCGGGACAAACGGCGCATGAACATCGTTTCCCGCGGTGGGTCGCTGCTGTTCGCGTGGATGGAGATGACCGGCAACGAGAACCCGTTTTACGAGCATTACGACGAATTGCTCGACCTTTTGCGGGAATATGACGTCACGATCAGCCTCGGCGACGCCCTGCGTCCCGGCTGTATCGACGACAGCACCGACGGCGGACAGATCGCCGAACTGGTCGAACTCGGCGCTTTGACCGAGCGTGCGTGGGCGAAGGACGTGCAGGTGCTGGTCGAAGGTCCGGGACATATGGCGATGAACGAGATCCAGGCGAACATGAAGCTGCAAAAACGGATATGCCACAACGCTCCGTTCTATGTGCTCGGTCCGATCGTGACGGACATCGCCCCGGGATACGACCACATCACCTCCGCCATCGGCGGGGCGATCGCCGCCGCGAGCGGTGCGGACTTCCTGTGCTACGTCACGCCGGCGGAGCATCTGCGCCTGCCGGACCTCAACGACGTCAAGGAAGGCGTGATCGCCAGTCGGATCGCCGCCCACGCGGCGGACATCGCGAAAGGCGTCCCGCACGCGACCGACGCCGACAACGCGATGGCGGACGCCCGGCGGAAGCTGGACTGGGAAGAAATGTTCGCCTGTGCGCTGGACCCGGAGAAGGCTCGCGCCTACTACGAGAGCGTCCCGCCGACGGAAAAGCACACCTGCTCGATGTGCGGCAAGATGTGCGCCGTCCGCACGACCAACCGCATTCTCAACGGCGAATGCGTGGAATTTGAACCGAAAACGTGAGCCCCGTTCGGGTTTCCGCCTGCATTGAAAAAACGGGAAGGCGCCGGCTTTGAAAACCGTGCCTTCCCGTTGTTTTTGCCCCGGATCCTACGTTTTCTGCACCTGTTTGGGGACGAACAGGCGGATCTCGAACCCGTTTTCGGTCTCCTGCTTCTGCTGGACGGTCTGGAAGCCCGCTTCGTCCAGCAGCGAGAGCGCCCGGTCGAGCGTGTTGAAGAAGAACCGCACATCCCGGATCAGGGCGACGCGGGTGCGCCGCTTTCCGTTCGCGTCCTTTTCGGTCTGCTCTGCGGAAGCGGACGGATCCGTTTGCGCGTCGGGCTGTCCGCGGTTGAACTGGTCGGCGAGCAGTTCCGTCTCGGCGGCGGAAAGCCCTTCGTTGATGACCTGCAGGATCGCTTTCCTACGCATGGATTCGTCCGTGATCTTCAGGAACGCACGCGCATGGCGCTCGCCCAGACCGTTTTCGGCGATCAACTGCCGTTCCTCCTGCGTCAGGCGAAGCAGCCGCAGCTTGTTGGAGACGGCCGACTGGCTCTTGCCCAGGCGGCGGGCGATCTCGTCCTGGGGCAGGCGGT
>CANQVQ010000029.1 GCA_947627335.1 uncultured Clostridia bacterium
CGGACGACGCGCCGCGCTCCGCCGTCACCCGGCGATTTCAATCCACGCACCCCGCGAGGGGGTGCGACACAGCATCATCCTTTTTGTACCGCTGCCCGCCAAGATTTCAATCCACGCACCCCGCGAGGGGGTGCGACGACAGCATCATCCTTTTTGTACCGCTGCCCGCCGAGATTTCAATCCACGCACCCCGCGAGGGGGTGCGACGCCGCAAGACAATTCATGTCCATGATGGGCAAATAATTTCAATCCACGCACCCCGCGAGGGGGTGCGACCTATGCAACCTATGCAGACACCGCAGCAGGTTCAATTTCAATCCACGCACCCCGCGAGGGGGTGCGACGAAAAATACATTGCAAAAAGTGAAGAACAACATCCTATTTCAATCCACGCACCCCGCGAGGGGGTGCGACTGGAACAGACGTTCAGGCTCTCCAAAAGTTGGAAATTTCAATCCACGCACCCCGCGAGGGGGTGCGACATCATTTTTTGCATATAATAATCGGTAGAAAAAATCGCAATTTCAATCCACGCACCCCGCGAGGGGGTGCGACGACGTTCCTTCTGGCAATTACGTCGATTTTACTCATTTCAATCCACGCACCCCGCGAGGGGGTGCGACTAGCCTCATATTTTTCCTTCGACGTCCAACCCTTATTTCAATCCACGCACCCCGCGAGGGGGTGCGACTAGTGCAGCGGCAAATCCGGGCGGCAGTAGCTCTCATTTCAATCCACGCACCCCGCGAGGGGGTGCGACCCACGAAAATACTGAGCAAGACCATTTCCAAGGAATTTATTTCAATCCACGCACCCCGCGAGGGGGTGCGACTACAAACAGACGACGAACGAATGGGGCTGCAAGTGATTTCAATCCACGCACCCCGCGAGGGGGTGCGACATGTTACGGGTTATTGCCATAAAGGTTTTGTGTTGATTTCAATCCACGCACCCCGCGAGGGGGTGCGACAGCCTATTGTGGACAATCATGACCAATATTAAGGAATTTCAATCCACGCACCCCGCGAGGGGGTGCGACTGACAAGCCCGCAATAATGTGATACAATGTAGGCACGATATTTCAATCCACGCACCCCGCGAGGGGGTGCGACCAAAAAGACTTTTCGGCAGTATGCAGGAGGAACAGATTTCAATCCACGCACCCCGCGAGGGGGTGCGACCCGGGGGCGGCTGTCGCCGCCCGCCGGTATCAATGCATTTCAATCCACGCACCCCGCGAGGGGGTGCGACCGGCGGACGCAACAGAGAGCGCGGTGTATGCGACGGTCATTTCAATCCACGCACCCCGCGAGGGGGTGCGACAACTTGCCGAGGTTCGTCCGCCTGTATCACGCAAACATTTCAATCCACGCACCCCGCGAGGGGGTGCGACGGAATTTTTGGAGTCGATTGACCCTGAGACTTCCATTTCAATCCACGCACCCCGCGAGGGGGTGCGACGACCCGTCCTGATCGGCACGATTCTCGCCTGCCTTAATTTCAATCCACGCACCCCGCGAGGGGGTGCGACGGACGGAGAAACCTTATCTTTGTCATGCAGGATGTATTTCAATCCACGCACCCCGCGAGGGGGTGCGACAAATACAGTGAAATCATCTAAAACCTCCACGGGGATTTCAATCCACGCACCCCGCGAGGGGGTGCGACCGCAACTTCTCAACATCGATGAACGGAGCACGAACCATTTCAATCCACGCACCCCGCGAGGGGGTGCGACTTGCATCCTTGATTTCCTCCAATTTTTGCAAAGCCTATTTCAATCCACGCACCCCGCGAGGGGGTGCGACGATGAATCCAAACAGGTTTATGCCCTTGCGCAAATTCTATTTCAATCCACGCACCCCGCGAGGGGGTGCGACTTGATTCATTATAGCACATTTTTTTTGAAAAATATTTCAATCCACGCACCCCGCGAGGGGGTGCGACGTCTTACAACATGGGTTATTTTGCGCATCATTGATTTCAATCCACGCACCCCGCGAGGGGGTGCGACAAATGGGCATTTTGTGCAATTGCAACACCTCATATTTCAATCCACGCACCCCGCGAGGGGGTGCGACAAGCCGATCATGGCACCTGTTGGCGTACATATGGTATTTCAATCCACGCACCCCGCGAGGGGGTGCGACTCGTCGATCTTGGTCTGGATTGGTTTCAGGCTCGCAAATTTCAATCCACGCACCCCGCGAGGGGGTGCGACTCGTCAGCTCCTCGCTGCCGTCGTAGTCGTAGAAGGTATTTCAATCCACGCACCCCGCGAGGGGGTGCGACGTCGTCCGCAAAGACGCCGAGCTCCTTCGCATAATTTCAATCCACGCACCCCGCGAGGGGGTGCGACGGTGCTCGCTCTTGTCCTTTTTGCGGGTAAAGGAATTTCAATCCACGCACCCCGCGAGGGGGTGCGACGATACGCGACGGCAACAGATAGACCAGTCAAAGATTTCAATCCACGCACCCCGCGAGGGGGTGCGACGTCAAGCCAACGACCAAATAAGCGACACCAATCGATTTCAATCCACGCACCCCGCGAGGGGGTGCGACAGCAAAACTGCATAGATTTCATTCAAAATTCCATGCAAGTTTGCGCAAAAAGACAAATTTCACGTTTCAAAAGCATATTTCTAACCGAAAAAGTTTTCAAAAAAGGCGTTTCCCCTCCTTTTCCTTGGTGCGAACCATCGGCATTTTCCTGTCAGCTTCCCCTTCGCGCCAACTACACCAGCAAAAGCCCCTCCGGCTCATAGGTCGGTTTTGCGCCAAAGTGTTCGATCCTGCTTTGATACCGATCTCCCAGATAATAGAAACGCAAACTGTCTTTTTCCGGATCGATCGCCTCAAGCAGTTTGACCTGCAAAAGCCTGCATTGGGATGGGTCCACCAAACATTCAAACACGGAATTCTGCACACGCTGTCCGTAATTTACGCACAACTTTGCCACATGACGCAGACGTTTCCGCCCGGCGGCGTCCTCCGTATTCACGTCATATGTGATCAAAACCAACATACGCTCCCTCACTTCCACAGAAACGGCGGATATGCTTCCAGGTCCCCGCGAAGATGCCGTGCAAGCAAGAGCGCCTGCACATACGGGACCAAGCCCCACGCCATCTTTTCCTTCAGATACGGATGCGAGAGCGGCTCCGCCATTCGCTTCTGCCATGCGGAAAGAAACCTCTTCCTTCCCTCGTCGGAGAGCCACACCGCTCCGCTCGGCTGAACGTCGAAATGCTCCGCACGGACGACCCGCTCGTTGACAAGAGAGATCACGAATCGGTCAGCCAACACCGGACGCAGCTCCTCCATCAGATCCAACGCCAAAGAAGAACGTCCGGGGCGGTCCCGATGCAGATACCCAACATAGGCGTCCAATCCAACGCTCTCCAAGGCGCCCGCGCAGGCGCCGGCAAGAATCGTGTACGCGAACGACAAAAGCGCATTGATCGCGTCCATCGGCGGACGACGGGAGCGACCGGTGAAGGAAAATGTTTCCCGTTGGTTCAGGATCAATCCGTCGAACGCCCCGAAATAGAGGGCGGCGGTCTGTCCCTCCAGTCCCCGCAGGGAATCCAAATCGGTTTCCTCCAGGATCGCTGGAAGAGCGGACGCCAGCGCAGACGAGACCCGATGCAGCGCCTCGCCGTCCACCCGCATCGCGTGGTCCCGGCAAGTGCGTTCGATGCTCCAACGGCTGTTATACACTTTGCCGAAGATGAAATTCCGGGCGATCCGACAACTCTGCGCCTCGTCGTCCGCGATCCGGTACTGCGTGCGCCGCAGAAGGACGTTTCCCGGATTTTCCCCGGAAACTCTCGCCAGGAATTTCCCTTTCGGGGTCAGAAAACACAGGTTCACCCCGTCCCTTGCGCATTTTCCCATCAGCGCAGGACTCGCGCCCTTATAGGAAAAACACAGGATATTCTCCAGCGTATGCAGCGGGAACTGCCCCCGTTTTTCCTCCCCGGAAAGCACGGTCACGGTTTCGCCCTCCAACGCGAGGTAACTGTCCTCGCTGAGAACGAACAGTGTGTTGAGGAGTTTCCTCACGCTTCGTCCTCCTTTTCCGACAGATGTTCGCGCAGGTAGGCGCTCGGCGACTGCTTTTTCGTCAACTGCGGCAGACACAGTTCCTTCAAAGAGCAGGCGGAACAGCCCTTTCCGGGCGTCGCACGCGGGGTATACCCTTTCGCATAAAGCATCCGCATTTCGGTCAGCGTCGCCTCCACCCGCCCCCGCAGGGCGTCGTCCAGCGGCACCCTGGTCCGCCGCCTCGGTTCGCCGTAAAACAGGCTCCCCTCCGGGATCGCGCACAGCAGCATTTCCTCCAAGCACATCGCCTGCGCGCAAAGCTGCAGTTCGTCCATGTCCCCCAGTTTGGGGCTGCCCCGCTTATATTCCACCGGATACGGCAGCCATTTTCCTTCCCTGCCGTGCAGGGTCACGCCGGAGGGGTCCTTTCGGAACTCCACCACGTCGCAAATACCCTGGATCTGCAGCCGATGGGAAACGACCCGCAGGCCGCGGACGATCAGGGTATCGCCGCGGCTCTCGGTCAAATGTTCCGAATGCGCACGTTGATGAAGCAGGTCCCCCTCCACGGTGCGCAGATTCTCCGCCCACTGCCGCTCGATATGAACGAGCGCCCACTGGCGGCGGCAGAACGCGAAACGCTGGATCCCGGACAAAGCGAGGTACGCATCTTCCGGCAAGCCGGTCACCCCATGCGCGTACAGGTGACGCCCGCAGGCAGGGCGGACGTATCCACGGACACCGCGTAATCGCTGTACGCACGCGGACTGACGACGCCGTCCTTCAGCTTCGCGGAAACCGTTTCAAACAGTTTCCACGCCGGCGCACATCCCAGTTCGGAATCGTGCTTGAAGACGATCAGCTCGCGGACCGCCATTTTGCCCCGTGCGGCGGAGCGGTCGTTCTCGAACAGGTTTAGGATCGCCTCCCAGAGCAGTTCGAGGTCCTCCTCGCTGAATCCGGTGACCTTTCGCGCCAGATTGGCGGAAACATACCCTTCCACCCGGTAGAGCGCGTAGGGAATGATGTACTTGCGTCCCATTTCCGTGCCCTTCTTCTCCGCGTCCGCCTCGGTGGAGATCGCGACACGGGTGATGGTGACCTCCTGCGGAACGACGGGGTCGATACTGCGGGCGAAGCCCAACTGCACCGGACCGCGGATCTGCCCGCAGTTGAGGTTGCCCTTGACCATCGTCGTCATGACGGCGCCGAAGGTGCGGACGTCATAGAAATTCCCGCACATGAAGTCCCGCACCTGATGATCCACGTCGATCTCTTTGGCTTCCCGCTCCTTGACGATCTTTTTCAGCTCCTCCGGCTTCATCGTGGCGGCGTCGTCGATCCCGACATACGCGTACCCCTCGTTATCGCTCACGTTCAGCGGCACGCCCTCCTTGATGTAGATGCGGTAACCGGTTTTTCCTTCTTTGACCGTTTCGACATAGTTGCGGATCTTCCGTTTCAGGCACACGTCGGTGACGAGCCCGTGACCAGTTTCCGGGTCCGTGCGCGGCAGGTTGCCGGCGTCGGGGTCGCCGTTGGGGTTCCCGTTCTCCACGTCGAAAAGGATCACGAATTCATAGCGGTTCTTGATGGGTTCAGACATTTTCACTCTCTCCTTTGTCTTTCTTTTCATAGAATTTTTGGACCTGATGATAGTATCCCAGATGGAACGCACTCTGTTCGGTCAAGGACAGCCGGGCGGGCAGCGGCTCATGGATGCGGCACATCAGCTCGCCGATCTGCTTCTCGTAATACACCCGCTTCCCGCCGTCGAGCTTGCGCAGGTGGCTCTGGGAAAGTTTGACCAGCAAGGGGAAGATGGCCATCGGGGTGGCGCTTGCGCTGTTGAAGTACTTGTCCTTGACGGTCGCGTTGACGCCGGGACTGGCGGTCGTCTGTACCCGCTCCAGCACGGCGAACAGCCGTCCGAGAACGTAGGGGGGATAGGTGCTTTGCTCGTTGAGTTCCACAGTTAAAACCTCCTCCGGAATCTGTTCGTTTTTGTTTTTCAAAAGATACGCTTTCAAAATGGCTGCCTTCCCGTAGGAAACGTCCCGCTCGGCGCGGATGCGGAGCGCCGTCTGCTCCAGCAGGGACGCGGGATAGGGGCGGTCGGACAGGATAGCCCGCAGGACCGCGCCCGCCATGGGCGGGGACGCCTTTTTGTCCCGGCTTTTCTGGTTGACCGTTTCTCCCAGCAGCTTCCACAGCGGGAGCGCACCGTTTCCGACATAGGTCGGCTTCACGATGGACAGCCTTTCGTAATGGGCGCACACGTTGGAAAGCATTCTGCCGAACGTGTCGCGCAGGAAGAACCGCACGCTCAGCCGCCCCGCATTCGGCGCAAGCCCCAGCACATAAAAGCGGTTCTCCGGACGCAGCGGGACGCCGTTCACGTCCACCGGGTCCCCATTCGCGAGCGCACGGATCGCCCGCCGCAGGTCCTCGTCGGTGACGACCTCCGATTCGCCGCCGAACAGGGCGCAGGAGAACAGGTCGCGGCAAAGGGTCTCCGCGTCCTCCGCCCAAAAGACCACGGCGGTGTCGCCGATGTACTGCAGGTGCTTCCGATCGTCGATCAGCTGCTTGAGGACGGCGCCGTACTTGAAGGCGGCTTCCTCCGATACGGGCGCGTTCTGCCCCTGCCCGCTTTCCTTGCCCTCATGCCCGTAGGACTCGAACGCCGAAGCGTTGAAGGACACGAGGGAAGCCCCGCTCGACTGCGCGTCCCGGATCCCCTTGATCCCGGGGTGCAGTCTGGCGATGGGAGCGCGTTTGCCGGTCACAAGGCACCGCCCCACGACCGCTCCGGCGGAGCGTTCGGCACGGCAGGCGTCCCAAGCGTCCCGCACGGCGGGGTCCTCCTGCACATACCTTCCGCCGAACGAAAAGATCAGATTCGCCCCCTTCAGGATGTCCTCCAGATAGGGTCGCAGGATCGGATTTTCCGCCCCTTCCGCCGGACGCCAGCGGTCGAAGAAGGCGCACACCGCCTTCGCGGCGGGGCTTTCCGCCGGTTCCAGAATTTGCCGATGCAGTTCCTTCGCGGCCTCGAAGCACTTCGCCGTCCGTTCGGGCTTGCCCTTGCCGTCGATCCCCAAAAAGTAGGAGCCGTTATCACAAAGGAAATTGGCGGCGACCCCGGAAGTTTTCTTCACCTGTTCCGGCACCTGGAGCCGCTGCGGGCTGTCCTTCCCGCCGTTCTCCGCCCCGGCTTTCAGCGGGCGCACCCTGCACAGCGTCCCCTGCTCGTCCAACTCCAACGCGTAGGAAACGTTCGCGACGCTCCAACCGGGCGGCGTGACCTCCCCACGGCGGACCAGTGCGTCGTAATAGTCGCAAAGCGCTTGCAGAATCATCGCAGAACCTCCTTTCCGGCGACCTCCAGCACCCCGTTTTTCAATTCCGCCAGGAAAAACATCGGCTGTATATTCCGGGGATCGGAAAAGTCCATGTCATAGAGCATCAGCCCGAGGGAACGCGTCTCCGGGACGGTCGGCACTTCCCCGCCCTGCCACGCACGAAACTGTGCGGGGAACTCCCGACAGCCGAAGCAGGGTTGGTGGTAGCACTGCCCCCGCGCCAGCCTCCGGCGTGCGATGTCGATGAATTTTCCTTCGTTGTCGGAGGGATTCGCCTTTTCGGTCAGGGTAAAATGGGCGTCGATGACGTACCGCACGTCGGTCAGGACCATGGACGCTCTCTGCTGGATGCTTTCGCCGGTGTAGATGGCGAGGGGCTTGTCCCCGCCCGTCATTTTCGCCTGCACGTTGCTCGCGAGGACCTTGTCCTTGACCTCGTTGCGGCGAATGTTGGTGAACGCGATGGGGTTCATCACATGGATCCGGTCGATGTGCCAGGCCAGCCCCGGATGCCAGTAAATCGCTTCGACCAGCCCCCGGGCGGCCGACGGCGTCATCACGTCGTAACTGACGCGCTCCACCTTCAGCTCCGGGCGGGTGAACAGCGCATACTCCCCCCATACTTCTACCTGAATGCCTTGCTGCATGGTTCGTCTTCCTTTCCTTTTCAATTTTTCTTTTACACAAAGATCCCGACGCCTTCGTCCGTCGGCACTTCCAGCCCCGTCTTCTCGCTGTAACGCGTTTCGTCGGTCAGGACCGCCAGTTCCCGCTCCGTCACGTCCAGTGCGCCGAGCGCACGGAGCGCTTCAAACTGCTTTTCGTAAAGATTCACCGTATATTGCCCGATCTTCCGCAGAAGTTCCCGGCTCCGCTCCCCTCCGCGCAAACGGTCCGCCAGCGCTTTCGCTTCCGGCGTGCGCGGAACGAGGACGGCACGGGCGCCCGGCTGGATCAGATGGAACGCTTCCGCCGTTTCCGCGAACGGAAACGAGGGTCTGCCCGGGTCCTGCACGCCCTCCTCAAACCGCTCCACCAGACGCAGGCGGTCCACGCCGCTCCCGACGTCGTGCCGCAGGTCGGTAAAGTAGCGCTCGATGCTTTCGGGCGAATCCGGAGCGCCCCCGTCCGCCGTGACGGAACGCATGACCTCCAGCGGCAGTTTCATGGAATCCGGCAGGGTCTTCGTGTAGGCGTCGTCCGGCTGAAAGATGTAGACCGGGCTGTCGTCGGCGTCGCGCTTCCCTTCCCGATTGCACCGCCCCGCCGCCTGCACGACGGAATCCAGCCCCGCTTCGGCACGGTAGACGACGGGGAAATCCACGTCCACCCCGGCTTCGATCAGGCTGGTCGAAACCACCCGACAGGGGAGGTCCTCCCGCGACGAAAGCCGCCTGCGGATCTCCCCGAGCACCTGTCGACGGTGTTCGGGCGTCATCAGCGTGGACAGGTGGAAGCTGCCCTCCCGCTCCAGCAGCCGGAAAACCGCCTGCGCCTGTTTGCGGGTGCCGACGACGCAGAGGACCTGCTCGTGCGCGCCAAGCCGCCCCGCGAGCGCCTCGTCCGACAGCATTCCCAACCGCTCGTAGCGCACGCGCCGAAAGGGCCGCAGGGGCAGTGCCGGCGCGATCTCCCGCAGGGCGAGGTCCGCGGAGACCGCTTGAAACAGCGGACCGAGCGCAGGCTGCGTGGCGGTGCAAAGGACGCAGGACGCGCCGTAATTGACGGTCAGCTCCGCGAGCGCCCGGACGCATGGCAGCAGATACGGCAGCGGAAGGGTCTGCGCCTCGTCAAAGAGCAGGACGCTGTCGGCGAGATTGTGCAGTTTTCGGCATTTGGAGGGCTTATTCGCAAACAGCGACTCGAAAAACTGCACCGCCGTCGTCACCACAACCGGCACGTCCCAGTTTTCGGAAGCCAGTTTTTTGCGTTCCTTTTCCGGGTCGCGCACGCCGCCTTCCTCGTCGTCCCAATCCACGTTGGCGTGGTGCTCCAGCACGGACCCGTCCCCCAAAATTTCCCGAAACACGTCCGCCGTCTGCTCGATGATGCTGGTATAGGGGATGACGTAAACGACGCGTCTTTTCCCCTGCGCGACCGCATGGTGCAGAGCGAACGTCAGCGAGGAAACGGTCTTTCCGCCGCCGGTCGGGACGGTCAGGGTGAACAGCCCGGGCGAGCGGGTTCGCCCCGCTTCCCCGCAGGCGAAGCGGATCTCGTTCCGAACGCGTCCGAGCGCGGTCTGCGGCGCGCCCCAACGGTCTGCCGCATAGGTTTCCAGACGCTCAAGCAATTCCGCCATCGCAACCGTACTGCCCCTGGGCGGCGGCGAGCCGCGCATGAAGGTCTCGGTATCCAAAAAGTCCGCGTCCACGAGGCAGGAGAACAGCATCCGGACCCAGAACGACAGGGTGAACCCGCCCTTCCCCAGGACCTGCGGCGTCCGAACGCCGACGCGCTCCAGCCGGATCTCTCCGGCAAAATCCCCGTACGGCTCCACCGACCGCTTGAGCCGCCCGCTGAGCGTGGGAAGGGAGGGATCGTCCGTCCTGCCGCCGCCGTCCGGCAGACCGCCGTGATGCCCGGCGACGCAGTAAGCGGCGGACCAGCCGAACACGCGGGAGATCTCCTGCGCCCCCGCGGTGGAATGGTCCACGGACAGCTCCGCGCCCCGCAAACGGCGCTGGAACGCCTGCGAATATTTTCCCAAATCGTGGGCAAGCCCCAGTTCGTGCGCCAGCCCCTCCGCGCCGAAGGGCTTCGCAAAACGCTCCGCGAGCGCGGCGGTCCCGCGCAGGTGTTCCCGCAAGGGCTGTTCCCGCCCGTCCTGCGCCCGATGCGCCAAAAACATTCCCGTTCCTCCCTGTCCGTTCGCCGCCGAAGAGGGCGGCCTTCTTTGCGCTTCTATTCCCTTTGATTATAGCACAATTCGTCAAAAAAAGGAACGGTTTTTGGAAATTTTTTCCATTTTCGTGCAATTCCCTATATTTGTGATTTGAATTTTGGAGGAATCGCTCATTTGGATTCCCCCACGGCATACGTCCGTCGAAAAAAACAAAAAACCGCAGCCGGAACCCGACTGCGATTTCATATTCTTCGTTATATTCTTCGTTCTCGCTCAAAAAATCGAGCCGAGCAGTTCTCCCACGAACTCCGTCGCGGAGGACACCGAGAGCAGACCCGCCTCGCAGGACGACCGCACCTTCAGCAGGACCGCGTCCGTCCCGTCGACCGTCCCGTCGCCGTTCAGGTCGCCGCCGGACAGCTGCGACGCGCTCAGACGGATCGTTCCCGCCACAAAGCGGCGCAGCAGCACATAGTCCGCCGCGTCCAACCGACCGTTGCGGTTCAGGTCGCCCGGCTTGACGACCACCGCCCCGTCCTCCGGAAGCGGTTCCTCCAGCAGGGTCATGCCCGGTTTTTCCCGCTCGGGCGCCTGCTCGGACTTCTGCGCGGACGCCTGCCCCGTCGCCCACGCGGGCAGCTTGATATACTTGATATACCCGTACCGTCCGCCCAGCCAGCCGGTCCGGCAGAATTCCTCCCAGGTGTAGAAATGCTCGCGATAATGCGGCGACGCGCTCAGACCGCCCTCGAAGGTCGTGAAGCCGTCGTCCCGAATGGAGACGATCAACAGGCTGTGCCCCATGTAGTCCGACCCGTACAGACACCCGGCGTTGCAGACGCGCAGGACCGCGCCCGGTCGCGCCATCGACACGCATTCCTTCAAATGTTCGGGCGTCAGCGTCAACTCCTGCTTGGATTTTCCGCACAGCAGGTTGTTCTCATAAAAATTGGAATTGAGGGTTTCGCCCCAAATTTTCTCGTAGAACTTCGCAACATAGGTCCAACATTCGTTATGGGACGCGGAAAAATCGCTGCACCGCAGACTGATACCGTTGACGACGTACGCCTGTTCCGCCGTCACCGCCGCCCCCGAAACGGAGAGCAGAAGGACCAGCAGACCGAGCGTCGCCGCCGCCGTGCGGAGCATCTTTCGCATACGGTTTCCTCCCGTCGGATCTGATTCTCGGCAGGGACCCTGCCGGAAAATAGTTTCGCCGAAAATATCGGGCTTCAATGCCCAACTTCTGTTATTTTAGCAAAAAAATCCGTTTCTGTCAACCCTTTTTTGCAAAAAAGAGGAAAAACCGTCGTTTTGCCTGTCCGCTTCGCGCCTGCGGACGCGGAAAAAATCGAAACGGGGGGGACGGAAAAGGGAGAAAGGGGAAAGAGAGAAAGAAGGTTGTCCGCTTCGCCTGCGGACGTAGGGATGCCGTCCCCCGTTATCATTGCACCGGGTGCTAGGGGGGGTCCGCTTTGTTCCGGCGGACGCAGGGCGACCCGTTTCCCGTGCGTCCCGGTTTTTGCATTTTTTTGCAAATTTTTTCGCGAAAGCCCTTGACAAAGCAAAGCAAACGTGGTATACTGCCAGAGCAAAAAGAAGCAGAGCGGGTTTCCCCGTTCTCACCCTGCGGCGCTCAGTCGGCTCGGTTCATCAGGATTCCGGTTCCTTTTTCGTGCGCTTTGCGCGGAAGGGACGGACGGTGTGCCGCGCCATGTCGAACCGCATGGGTCGCGGTTTTCTTTATTTTCCTTTTGTCCGTTCCAAAATTCACACGATTTTATGGAGGTGCTTCACCATAGCAGCCACAGACAAAACCCTGATCAACGAGGCTATTCGTTCCCCCGAGGTCCGCGTCATCGGTCCGGAGGGGCAGCTCGGCATCATGAAGCGCGCCGACGCGCTCCGCGCCGCGGAAGATCTCGGTCTGGACCTCGTCGAGGTCGCGCCGGATTCCAAGCCGCCGGTCTGCAAGATCATGGATTACGGCAAGTACCATTTTGAAAAGGAAAAGAAGGAAAAGGAGCAACGGCGGAAGAAACCCTCCGTCGAGCTAAAGGAGATCCAGCTTCGCTGCCGGATCGACACGCACGATTTTGAAACCAAGCTGCGGCACTGCATCGAATTCCTGCAAAAGGGCAACAAGGTCAAGGTCATCGTCCGCTTTTTCGGGCGGGAGATGTCGCGGACCGAGACGGGCGCGGAACTGCTCAACCGCTTCGCCGCCGGCTGCGGGGACCTCGTTTCCATCGAGCGTGCGCCGCTGCTGGACGGGCGCAACATGATCATGATGCTCGCGCCGAAGAAACAAACGGAAACCAAAACCAAAACGGAAAGGACCTGACCACCATGGCAAAGATGAAAACGCACAAGGCGTCTGCGAAGCGGTTCCATTTCACCGCGACCGGAAAACTCAAGAGGGGTCATATGAGCACCCGCCACAACACCGGGCTGAAAAGCTCCAAGCGGATGCGTTCGCTCCGCAAGGCGGCATACGCTTCCGAAACGCGTATGCACGACCTGAAGCGCCAGCTCCCCTACGGCTGAGCGCCGGCAATAAACAGTAGAAAGGAACCGTTGAAAAATGGCAAGAATCAAGGGTGCTATCTCCACCAAAAAGAGAAGAAATAAAACGTTAAAGCTCGCCAAGGGCTACTGGGGTTCCAAGAGCAAGCACTTCAAGATGGCGAAACAAGCCGTCATGAAGAGCGGGAACTACGCGTTCATCGGCAGAAAGCAGAAGAAGCGCGACTTCCGTTCGCTTTGGATCACCCGCATCTCCGCGCAGTGCAAGGTCTGCGGGATCAACTACTCCCGGTTCATGAACGGGCTGAAAAAGAGCGGGATCCAGCTCAACCGCAAGATGCTGTCCGAACTCGCGATCCACGACAAGGACGCGTTCGCGAAGCTGGTCGAAACGGCGAAGGCGGCGCTGTAAGCGCCCGTCCGCCGCGTTTTCCCGCAGGTTTTCCGAAAAATCGGCGAAATTTTTTCACAATTTCCGGGAAACCTGTTGACAGCCGTCGAATTATTTGCTATAATCGGATTGTTGCAGTAAGAAGGGCGAATGCAATCGCCTCGAATAAGGGAGTGAAAAAGAGATGGCCGAGATCCATGTCAAGGAGAACGAAAGCATCGACAGCGCTCTCCGCAGATTTAAGAGATCCTACCTCAGAAGCGGCGTTCAGGCAGAACTGCGTAAGCGCGAGCATTATGAAAAGCCCAGCGTCAAGCGCAAGAAGAAGTCCGAAGCGGCAAGAAAACGCAAATACAGATAAGTGTACAGGGAACGGAACGGTGCAAATCGTTCCGTTCTTTGCGTTTTTGCCGTGCATTTGCCACGCCCGATTTTGCTCTTTTGACGGGAATTTTGTGAAATTTCTTTTTTCATTCATCTTTTTTTCGTTTTTTCCTTGACATTCCTCCGAAAATATGCTATCCTACACAAAAAGAGGACCGAATTGGTTCAAAAACCAACAACCAAAAAGGAGAACGATCTATGAAGACCACCTGCCAAACCGCTTGGAAACGCATCGTTACCGCGTTGCTTCTCTGCTCCCTGCTGCTGTGCCTGTGCGCCTGCGGCGGTGCGGCGAGCAGCGCCAAGAAAGCTCCGCTGAACGGGCATGATACCCCTCTGGCGGACGCGATCAATTCTTCCTTTGAGCAATTCAAAGATTCCGACGATTCCGACGAAAAGCTCTCACTCGATTGGGGGAACGGCTGGTCCGGCGAAGGCGCCCCGGAGCAAAGCACGCTCGGCGACAGTGAAAAAGCCGTCACGATGACCATGCGTACCACCACGGGAAGCGAAACGGAAACCATGGCTTTCTTCCTCGCGTACAATACGTCGGACAACACCCTGACCGCAAAGGGAGCCGCCAGAACCGAAGACGGCGAAACGGATACCATTTCCGCCTCCGAAGCCAAATCTTTCCTCGAGATCTTCTATATGTCGGATAGTTTGTCGGGGTTGTTAGGCTAACCGCATCGCAGCCGAACAGAACCGTCCTACGGGTCGCCGAATCTCCGGCGACCCGTTTTTTCGCAAATTTTTCCGAAAAACGGTGAACCGTTTCGGTTTTTTCGCGACTTACAGGGCGAACGCGTTCAAAAAAGAGGTGCCGAATATGCAGATGCAAGACCTGGAAAACGAAGTCGAATTCCTGCTGCGGGCCGCCCTGCGCAAGTGCGGTCGCCTGCACGACGCGGAGGACCTGACGCAGGAGACCCTCCTCGCCGCCGTGACCTACCTCGCCAAAGGCGGGGAAATCCGCGACGGGCGCGCATGGCTGTTGACCGTGCTCAGTCGGAAGTTCAACGACCGGCTCCGGCAGAAGTACCGTATGCCGACGGTATCGGTCGGCGAACTGCCCGACGTCCCCGACGAGCGGTCGGACGAACGGTCCGACGAGGCGGAGCAGGTGCGGCGTGCGGTCGCCTACCTCGCCGGGACCTACCGCGAGGTCATCGTGCGGCATTACCTGAAAGGGCAGAGCGTCGAGCAAATCGCCAAAGACCTCCGCATCCCGGAGGGAACGGTCAAGAGCCGTCTGCACCTCGGCAGGGAACAACTGAAGAAAGGATACACCGAAATGGAAAACACGGAAACCTACGCCGAGCAAAGCTACGACCCGATACGGCTGAACCTTCACAACAGCGGTCTCCCCGGTCTGAACGGGGAACCGTACTGCCTTCTCGAAACCGACCTGCTCGCCCAGAACGTCCTCTGGTACGCCTACCCCCATCCGGCGACCGCCGCACAAATTTCCCGTGCCCTCGGCGTGCCGACCGCCTACGTCGAGCCGGTCCTCCGCAAACTGACGGACGGCGAACTGATGAAGCAGGTCGGGAACCGATTCTACACGGATTTCATGATCTCCACCGTCGAGGACCGGGAAAAGTACGTTCCCGCCCAAAAACAGTTCGTTCACGACAACTTTCCGCTCTTCCGCCGTCGGCTGGAGGACTGCCTGCGCATCCTGCGCGCACAGGCGTTCTACGACCGGCTCTCCCCGGACGCGAGGAACGGGTTGGAACTGTACGCGGTCTTTCACGCCCTCGACTACGGGACTTTCAACGCGATCGGAAACGCCTTTCACGCCGAGCAGCGCTGCCCGGAGCGCCCGAACGGGGGACGCTGGATCGCGTTCGGGGACGTCCTGCCCCGGAATTTCGATCACACCGCGCACCCCGACCTGTACACGCACGCCTATTCCGGCGAGCGCGGGGCGAAGTTCGACGGATTTGCGGGCAACGGTTCCGTCGAACTCCGCATTTACGGCGCCGACGGGTTCCCCTGCCTATATTACAGTTCCTCCCCGGACTACGCCTTCGCGCCGCAGCATTCTCTCTCCGACGTGGAGGTCATGAAACTGCTCTACCTTATCCATACGGACACGCCCCCGGAACAGGTCGGCGTCGACCCTGCCTACCTCGGCGCGCTCCCGCACCTGACCGCGTGCAAACTGTTCCGCGAGGAGAACGGGAAACCCGTCGTGAACCTCCCCGTGCTGACCAAAGAGGAAGCAAATTTCCTGTGGAACGTCTGCGGGGACGCGACCCGATCGCTGACCAACGACCTCCTCGACCCGCTCGCGGACTTCCTGCGCGGGAAGGCGCAAAAAATCCCCGCCCACCTCGACAGCGTGCCGCTGCAAAAGCAGTATCTGAACGCCTCCAGCGCCATCCTGTTCGCGACGGTCCGGGAATGTATGGCGCAAGGGGTCCTGTATGACGGGCATTACGACGACGACAGCAACGGCGTCAACCAGCCGCCCTGCCCGATGGTGCTGGTCATCGAAAAGTAGTCCTTCCTATAAAAAATCTGTTCTCAAACGCACGGCGGGTCGTTTTCAAAAGCCCCCGTGCGTTTTTTCTTTCCCGCCTTTCGGGTATAATTCCCAATGTTCCGGTCAACACTAAAGCGAGTAAATCCAACGGAATCCAACGGGAAAGGATATGTCAGTCATGAGAAACGGTTCCTCGCTTCGCGCAAGGCTTTCCGCCGCCGTTCGTGCGATCCGCGCCAGTATCCGCGAGGGCGCGCCGGAATGGGTCGCGGACAACTACTACCTGATCGACCGGCAGTACAACGCCGTGCGGAAAAGCGACGGACTGCGTTCCTCCCCGCAGACCGAGTCCGTCGCCGCCGACTACCTCGCGTCGGTCGGCTGGAAGCTGACGGAGGAAAGCCTGCTCGACTTCCTGCGGGAGCAGTCCGCGCAGACCCCGCTGGAGTCCGCCGCTTTGAGCGCCGTCCCCGCCATGCTCGCCGCGAACGCGCTTCTGCGGATCGGGGGCATCTGCGAAGGCAAAAAGAACGCTTCCCTCCTGCCGGAGGCGGTCGGGGTACTGCGGACCGTGCCGGAGCTTTCGGTGTCCGCACTGTTTGAAGCGGCGTGGGAGCCGGAAGGGGTGCTTGCGGAATTCGAGAGCGACTACCCGCTCTTTTCCCCGGAGACCAAGGCGGCATATCGCCTCGCCCTCGCAAAGCGGGCGAGGAAAAACAAGCGGAGCGAAGCGAAGGAAGCCGTCGAACTGGCGGCGGAGGCGAAAGCGAAAAACCGCCCGATCGGGGAACTGCTGTTCCCGCACGGGGCGTCGGTTCGGGGCGTTCTCGTCTGGTGGGGGTGCTTTCTGCTGCTGTTCGGCGGCGGGAGCGTGCTGTGCGCGTGTGCGTTCGGCTGGCTGACCGTCCCGCTGCTCCTGCCGCTCGCGGAAGGGGTCGCCCCGGTGTGCGATCGGCTCGCGTCGCCGTTCCGACGGGAGCACGCCGCCCTGCGGCTGGACCTGCCGTCGGTTCCCGATCGGGCGCGGACGGTGGTCGCCGTGACGACGCTTTTGCAGGCAAATTCCGACGCGTTCGACCGTCTGGAGCGCTTCTATTATCTGAATCGGGACGAAAATCTCTCCTTCTGCC
>CANQVQ010000030.1 GCA_947627335.1 uncultured Clostridia bacterium
CCGCCCTACCGTGCGTTCCTGCAGGGTGGATTGACCTATGAATCCGGCAAGTACGGCGTGCTTTGCGCGCTGACCTGCATGGAAAACGCCTAAAAAGGAGGGTCCGCAATGATTCGTCGCTGGCTTTCCCGCTTCCTGTACGGGCGGAACGGACCGGACACGCTCTACAACGTCTGCGTCTGGACGGCGTTCGCGCTGTCGGTCGTCAACCTGTTCCTGCGCTCGCTGCTCCTCGAGATCGTCTACCTGCCGCTGTTCGGCTACGCGATCTTTCGCCTGCTCTCCCGCAACATCCCCCGCCGCCGGCGGGAAAACGAGGCGTTCCGGCGCTTCCTCGCGTCTCCGCGCAGACTGCTGGAAGCGCGGAAACGGCGTCGCGCCGACCGCGAACACGTCTACAAACGCTGCCCGCACTGCAAAAGCCAACTCCGCTTCCCGCGTGAAAAAGGGAAGCACACGGTCCGCTGTCCCCGCTGCGGCGCGACGTTTTCCGTCAGGATCTGACCGACGAACGCCTTTTCGCAACTTTCTTTGCGCAAACCGTTGACAAGCGCCCGTTTTTTTGGTAAGATAGGGATAGATTTTTGATTGCACACACAGAAAGGAGCCTGCGGCAGATGAGTGAAACGACCCACGCTCCCGCCGCCGTCACCGGCGCGGTATACGCGGGAATGCTGCTTTCCGCGTCGAACGCCCTGCACAGGCAAAAGGACCTGATCAACCGGCTCAACGTCTACCCGGTCCCGGACGGGGACACCGGCAGCAATATGAGCATGACCGTCCGCCCCGCTTCGGAGCTTTCCGGCTGGGACGGTCCGCTTTCCGCCTGCGCGGAAAAGGCGGCGAGCCTGTTTTTGCGTGCCGCCCGGGGCAATTCGGGCGTGATCCTCTCGCTGTTCTTCCGCGGCGTGGCGCACGGTTTCCGCGGTCTGGAGCAGGCGGGCGTCCCGGAGCTGCTTGCCGCGTTCGGTCACGGCGTGGAGGAAGCGTATAAAGCCGTGCAGTACCCCCGGGAAGGCACGATCCTGACCGTCATGCGCTGCTGCGCGGAGGTGGACGGGACCGGCTGCGACCTGCTCGCCCTGTTCAACAAACTCTGCGCGACGGCGGAGGAGACCCTGGAAAAGACCCCGGAGATGCTCCCCGTCCTCAAGCAGGCGGGGGTCGTGGACTCCGGCGGACGGGGATTCCTCGAGATCCTGAACGGTATGCGGCTCGCCCTGTGCGGTCGCCCGGTCGAAAGCGCCGAGGAAACCGACGGCGACGCAGGCGCGAACTTCTCCGCCTTCGCGACGGAGGACATCCAGAACCCCTACTGCACCGAGTGTATCGTCACGAAAAGCGACGCCTTCCGCGCGGAGGGGAGCGCCGAAACCTTCCGCCGATTCGTCCTCGCCGCCGGGGATTCCGTCGTTTTCGCGGAGGACGCGGAGATCATCAAGATCCACGTCCACACGAAGGACCCGGGTCGCGTGCTGTCGGAAGCGCTCAAGTACGGCTCACTTTACACGGTCAAGGTCGAAAATATGCGCAACCAGCATACCGAACTGCTCCGGGAGCAGTCTCCCGTGTCCGCTCCCCCGGAGGAACCCTACGGCTTCGTCGCCGTGACGATGGGGGACGGCATGAGAGCCGCCTTCGAGGATTTCGGGGTGGCGCATTTCGTCCACGGCGGGCAGACCATGAACCCCTCGACCGAGCAATTGATCGAAGCGGTTCGGGCGACCCCGGCAAAGACCGTCTACCTGTTCCCGAACAATGCGAACGTCTGCCTCGTCGCAGAGCAGGCGTGCGAGCTGGTGCAGGACCGTTCCGTCGTCGTTATCCCGTCGGTCAGCGTGCCGCAGGGGCGTTCCGCCCTTCTGCGGTCCGCGAAGGGCAGATCTTGGGGCTGGTGGACCATAAAGTCCGCGTCGTGGCGGATTCCCGCCCGGACTGCCTGCGGAAGCTCGCGTCGGAGATCGGGGACGCTTCCTTCCTGACCGTTTTTTACGGCGAGGAGGTTTCCGCCGAGGAGGCGGACGAAGCGCTCGCGCTGCTGTGCGCGGAACTGCCGGAGGCGGAAATTTCCATGCTTCCCGGCGGGCAGCCGCTCTATTTCTACGTCATTTCGGCGGAATAGCATTTCTTTCGAGGGGGGACCGCAATCGCGTCGCCAGTACTACGTACTGTCTCGCTCTGTGTTCCCCCCTCAAATACTCCCCTCTCGTCGAAAAACGGCTCGGCTTGCGCCACTTCTGACGCCGCCTTCGCCGTTTTTCTCTGGAGGTGCCCCTCCGGCGGTACATGCCCGCCTGCGGGGCGATATTTTTAATGGTATTTTTGCGTATTCTGATCTTTTTTACGCGGTTCGCCCGGCAGATGCCCCCCGAAAGAATTGCAGAACATTCCAACCGCTTTTTACGAAATAGGGGTTGCTTTTTTTTGTGAAAAATGATATAATGGCAAATGGATTTTTGGAATCAGCAAAGGATCACATATATGAAACGCTTACCCATTCAACAAACCTCGGTCGGCATCGACATCGGCTCGACGACGGCGAAACTGGTCGTCGCGGAGAACGGGGAAGTGCTGTATCAGACCTACGAGCGGCACTTTTCGCAAGTGCGGCAAAAAACGGTCGAATTGCTCGAGGGCGCGAAGGACCTGCTCGCCGGCAAGCGCTTTACGGTCGCCGTCGCGGGTTCCGCCGGCATGGGCATGGCGAACGCGGCGGGGCTTCCGTTCGTGCAGGAGGTCTACGCGACGGCGGAGACCGTCCGTGCGTTGGAACCGGATACGAACGCCGTCGTCGAACTCGGCGGCGAGGACGCGAAGATCATCTTCTTCGACGGGGGGCTTGACGAGCGCATGAACGGCTCCTGCGCGGGCGGGACCGGCGCTTTCATCGACCAGATGGCGACCCTGCTGGACCTGTCGAACGACGAAATGGACCGGCTCAGCCTCCAATCCTCCCGCATCTACCCGATCGCCTCCCGCTGTGGCGTATTCGCCAAAACGGACATCCAACCGTTGCTTAACCAAGGCGCACAAAAGGCGGACATCGCCGCAAGCATCTACCAAGCAGTCGTCAACCAGACCGTCGCCGGGCTCGCGCAGGGGCGGCGCATCGCCGGGAAGGTGCTGTTCCTCGGCGGACCGCTGCACTACTGCCTCGGTCTGCGGCAGCGCTTCCGCGAGACGCTGGGGCTGGACGACGACCACGCGGTCTTCCCGGACTATGCGCTCTTCGCCGTTTCCGTCGGGGCGTCCCTCTACGCGTCGTCGCTGAAGGAACAATTCACCTACGACGACCTGCACCGCCGTCTGACCGATTCCGTCCGCACGTCGCCGAAGCTCGCGACGGTGCGTCCGCTGTTTGAAAACGAGGCGGAGTACCGCGTCTTTTCCGAACGCCACGCGAAGGCGGACGCCGCGTTCGCGGACCTCGAACCCTATCGCGGGGACGCCTACCTCGGCGTGGACTGCGGCTCGACGACCACCAAGCTCCTGTTGCTGTCCGACAAGAACGAGATCCTCTATTCCTACTACGCCTCCAACCGGGGCAACCCGGTCACCATCGTGCGCGAACAGCTGCAATTGCTCTACAGCCGGATGCACCCGGACGCGGTCATTCGCGGTTCCGCCGTGACCGGCTACGGCGAGGACCTGATCCGCCACGCGTTCCACCTCGACGCCGGATTGGTCGAAACCATGGCGCACTACGCCGCCGCGAAGCATTTCAACCCGAAGGTGGACTTCATCCTCGACATCGGCGGGCAGGACATCAAGTGCTTCAAGGTCCATAACGATTCCATCGACAGCATCATCCTCAACGAAGCCTGCTCCTCCGGCTGCGGCTCGTTCATCGAGACGTTCGCCCGGTCGATGGGGTATTCCGTCGAGGATTTTGCGAAGAAGGGGCTGTTCGGCAGGTCCCCGGTCGATCTCGGCACCCGCTGTACGGTGTTCATGAATTCCTCGGTCAAGCAGGCGCAGAAGGACGGCGCGTCGGTCGAGGACATCTCGGCGGGGCTGTCCATGAGCGTCGTCCGCAACGCGATCTACCAGGTCATCCGTGCCGCGAACGCGGACGAACTCGGCAAAGAGATCGTCGTGCAGGGCGGGACCTTCCTCAACGACGCGGTGCTGCGCGCCTTTGAACGGGAGATCGGGCGGGAGGTCATTCGTCCCCGCATCGCCCCGCTGATGGGCGCGTTCGGCGCGGCGCTGCACGCGAAGTCGCTCGGGCTCGCGAAGTCCGCCCTGCTGACTTCCGCCGAACTCGAAACCTTCACCCACACGGCAAAAGCCGTCACCTGCAACGGGTGCGGCAACCACTGCCACATGACCGTCAACCGCTTCACCTACGGCGACCGCGCCGACGGCGAAAGATTCCTGTCCGGCAACCAGTGTGAAAAGGGCGCCGGGGTCCGACAGACCGGTCCGACCCTGCCGAACCTCTACGCCTTCAAGCGCGACGCGCTCGCGTCGTATACGGGCAAACCCGGCGGGAAGAAGCTGGGACTGCCGCTGACGCTCGGGATGTACGAACTGCTCCCGTTCTGGCACGGCATCTTCACGACCCTCGGCTACGAGGTCGTCGTTTCCCCGTTCTCGACGCGGGAAACCTACGTCAAGGGGCAGTATTCCATCCCGTCCGACACCGCCTGCTACCCGGCGAAGATCATGCACGGGCATATCGAACAGCTGATCGAGCAGGGGTGCGAAATGGTTTTCTATCCCGCACTGACCTACAACATCGACGAGGGACGCAGCGCCAACCACTACAACTGCCCCGTCGTCGCCTACTACGCGGAGCTGCTCAACGGCAACATGGAATCCCTGCGGAACGTCCGCTTCTTCTACCCCTACCTGAACGTCAATTCGGATAAGGCGTGCGCTAAGGAACTCTACCGCTACCTGCGGGAGCACGCCCCGGAGGGGAACCACAGCCTGAAGGACTGCCGGAACGCCGTCGCCGTCGGGCGGAAGCAGTACCTCGACCACATGGCGTCCGTCCGCAAGGCCGGGGAGGACGCCGTCCGCTTCGCACGCGAACACGGTCGCCGCATCCTGATCCTCGCCGGGCGTCCCTACCACATCGACCCGGAGATCAGCCACGGCATCGACAAGCTCGCCCTGTCGCTGGGGTTCGTCGTCGTGTCGGAGGACAGCGTCGCGCACCTCGCCAAGGTGCCGCCGGTGCAGGTGCTCAACCAGTGGACCTACCATTCCCGGCTGTACGCCGCAGCCCAGTTCGCGTCGGAGAATGCGGACGTGGAGCTGGTGCAGATGGTGTCGTTCGGCTGCGGGGTGGACGCGATCACGACCGACGAGGTCCGCTCCATCCTCGAAAAGCACGGCAAGCTCTACACCCAACTGAAGATCGACGAGATCACCAACCTCGGCGCCGTGCGGATCCGGCTCCGCAGTATGCTCGGCGCGCTGGAAGAGCGCGAACACCGGAAGGAGGCGCGGCAGACCGTATGAAAGAACGCAAAACCGTTTCCGCTCCCGCGGAGGAACGCGTCCTGTTCACCAAAGAGATGCGGAAGGACTATACGATCCTCGTCCCGACCATGCTGCCGATCCATTTCCGTATGATCTGCGGGGTGCTGAACGCTTACGGCTACCACGCCGAACTGCTCACGAACATCAACGACCACATCAAGGAATGCGGTCTGAAATACGTCCATAACGACGCCTGCTACCCCTCGCTTCTGGTCGTCGGACAGCTGATCGACGCGCTGGAGAGCGGCAGATACGACCCGCACAAGGTCGCCTTCCTCTACTTCCAGACCGGCGGCGGCTGCCGTGCGTCCAACTACATCTTCCTCATTCGCAAGGCGCTCGCGAAGGCGGGATACCCGTATATCCCGGTCATTTCGATGAATTTCGTCGGGCTGGAGCCGAATCCGGGGTTCAAACTGACCCTGCCGATGCTGCTCAAGGGCATTTCCGCCGTGCTGTACGCCGACCTGCTCATGGAGCTGAAAAACCAATGCCTGCCCTATGAAACAAAGCCGGGCGCGACGGAAGCGCTGGTCGCGCAGTGGGAGGAAACGCTCGGCAAGGACATTCTTGCCCACGGGATCAGCTACCGCCGCATTCGAAAGAACTACGAACGCATCGTGAAATCCTTCGCGTCCCTGCCGATGGACCGCTCGGTCAGGAAGCCCCGCGTCGGCATCGTCGGGGAGATCTTCGTCAAGTTTTCCCCGCTCGGCAACAACAACCTCGAAAAGTTCCTGATCGCCGAGGGGGCGCAGCCGGTCCTGCCGGGACTGCTGGAGTTCGTCATGTATATGGTCTACGATTCCATCGCCGACGCGGAGCTTTACGGGGTGCATCGGTTCCGGAAATTCTTCATGGGGTTCGTCTACCGCTACCTCGTCCGCAAGCAGGAGGACGTCATCCGCATCGTCCGCGAGGACGGCAGGTTCGACCAGCCGATCGCCTTCGACGAGGCGCGCAAGCGCGTGCGGGAGCTGATCGGGCTGGGGGTCAAGATGGGCGAAGGCTGGCTGCTGACCGCCGAAATGCTCTCTTTGATCAACGACGGCATCCGCAACATCGTCTGCACCCAGCCGTTCGGCTGCCTGCCGAACCACATCTGCGGCAAGGGCATGATGAAGCCGCTGAAGGAGAAATTCCCGGACGTCAACATCGTCGCGGTGGATTACGACCCCGGTGCGACGCAGATCAACCAGGAAAACCGCATCAAGCTCATGCTGTCCAACGCCAATTCCCCCCTGTCCGCCGAACCGGAAAAAATGCCCGTCGGCGTATAAATGCCCCGCACGCAAAGGAGGACCCCGCCATGACCGTCGCCGACCTTCGGCAGGTGCAGGTCTATCGCCAGCACCTCACGTCCCCGACCGACAAACGGACCGTCGTGCGGGACCTGTGCGGACTGCAGTGCCAGATCCTGTCGAACGCCTTCCACGCCCTGCGCATCCGCTGTGCGGAAGCCCCCGACCCGGACCGCTGGGGGGAAGGACTGGTCAAGAACTGGACCCTGCGCGGGACCGTCCACGTCTTTGCCGAGGAGGACCTGCCGCTTTTCAAGTACGACGACGGCTTCTACCGAAACGACCGCTGGGACGGCGTGACCGTTCCCGGGCGTTGGTGGGTGACCCCCGAGCGGGAGGCATACTTCGCCGGGCAGATCGTCCGGCTGGTCGCCGACGGGGTCGAGGACCGGGAGGACCTGCGGACCGCCTGCCGCGCATTGGGCATGACGCCGGACGAGGAATCCTTTCTTTTCGACGGCTGGGGCGGTCTGCTCCGCCCGCTGTGCGAGCGAGGCTTCCTGACGTACAAGGTGCAGCAGAAAAAGGCGTTCGCGCTCGCGCCCGCCTATACCCCGCTTCCCCGCGAGGTCGCGCTGCGGGAGCAGTTTCGCCGTTACCTCACCCACATCGCCCCCGCGACCGTGCGGGATATGGCGTATTTCTTTCATTTTTCCCAGACGCAGGTCAAACAGTTCCTGCGGGAGCTCCCCGTCCGGCACTTCGCGATGGACGGAAAGGACTATTTCTATCTGGAGGACCTGCCGACGGACTGCCCCGACGTCCCCGCCTGCCTGTTCCTCGCCGGGTTCGACCAACTGCTGCTCGGCTACGAAAAGCGGGAAAGCATCTACCTTCCGCCGGAATTCCTGCGCGGAATTTTCAACCTCGCCGGGATCGTCATGCCCGGCGTCCTGCTGAACGGACGCGTCGCCGGACGCTGGAAGTGCAAGGGGAAAACGCTTGAGATCACGCAATTCCGCCCGTTCACCGCCGCGGAGAAACGTTCGGTCGAAGAGACGGCAAGTTCCCTTTTCCCCGCCGCACGGTCGATCCGGTATCTTTCCTGAAACAAAAAACCCGTCAAAGGGGCGCTTCCCACGAAGGAAGTGCCCCCGATCTTTATCTTGCGTATTGTTTTAAGGATTCAATCACGCTTAGGAACCGTTCGCTTTCCCGGATACCATCGTATCTTGCGTTTCCCAATTTGTCAAGCATATAGTAGCATTGTGAGTGTTCCTTCAACTCGTGAAAATCCTTGCCGGGAAAAGGATAAATCAATTTGTCGGTAAAAATCGAACGGTATCTTTTTCCGTGGTCCTCGTCGTAGGAACGGTCGTACGCGATGGCGTGAACGCACATCTCTTCAATCGAATCAAGGGCTTCCTCGATCTTTCCTTGCGCAATCTGATACGTTGAAATGAGCCAATCATTCCATGCGAGCCGACTGTGATAAAACAGAAGGTCATCACCGTATATCATCCGGTAAAGTTTGTTTGAAACCTCCAACATCTCGATTTTTTTGTCCCATGTCGACGGGTCGTTCGGAAGATTTTCCGCAAGCGGATAATTTGAGATCGCCATACCCAAAGCGTCTGTCAACTTGTCGATCTCGTCCTGTATATAAAATTCGTCTTTCCCGTCGCCGATTCCCCCTGATAGGACAGCCTCCCGGCAATACTTCATTGGCGTGAGCAGGTTTACAGCTTTTAACGCCTTGTCGCTCTGTTTCGTATCCCTATAAATCGAAATCAAAAGATTGATCGCGTTAAATCGCGTGTCCTCGTCTTTGCACTCGTCAACCACCGATAAGCATAAGCTCTCGATTTCGCCGAGCAGAGACTTGTCGTTCGTCTCTTGCCATAAATGGTATAGACACACGGCAAGGTTTTCTTTGATTTCATGATCCGACGGGTATTTCAATTTGGCGTTTCGCGCAAAAGCGATTCGTTCTTCAATCGTACCGACCTCGCTGAGACGCGACATCTCTTTCTTGATGTTTGCAATATCGGTTTCCCGCTCGGAAAGTTTATACCCAAGAAGTTCGTCCGTGGTCACGTTGAAAAAGTCGGCAAGCGATGGGAGCAGTTCAATATCGGGATACCCGTTTTCGGATTCCCAACGAGAAACCGCCTGTGGCGTAACGCCGATCGCTGCGGCGAGCGTATCTTGTGTTACGCTTTTTTCTGTCCGTAATTTCTTTACGATCATACCGATTTTGATATTCATTGTTCAATCTCCTAAAAATGTATTTGTAAGCTTACATTTTTATTGTATCATTTTTTCGGCAAAAATCAATTATCAATTCGTTGTTCATCTCGCAAACGATTCGTTTACAACCCGTAAAAAGAAAAAAAGCGAGCCGCCCCCGCTCGCTGAAAATGCAAAAGCACTTTTGATGGGGGGGGGACACCGCCTCCCCCATGCGTAACAAAAGAACATAGAAACAGAACCGGGCAGTTTTTCCTATGCGTCACGCCGTTTGGCTCTGGCGCTCCAGACGGCGGAACAGCCGCCAAAGGACGACCACCGCCGCGACGGCGAGCACGACCTCCGCCGCGAACTGCGCGTACGCCAGCCCGTACAGCGGGAAGAAATGGTTCAGCACCACCAACGCCGGGATCTCCAGCACCAGCTTGCGCAGCACCGCGAACAGCAGTGCGTTCCGCCCCAGCCCGCAGGACTGAAACACCCCCACGCCGAGGAAATCCATGCACAGAAACGGCATCGCGAGGCACATTCCGCGCAGGAAGCGCGTCCCGTAGCCGACGACGGCGGAATTTTCCATGAACAGGGCGGACAGCTTCTCCGCCCCGACGTAATACCCGACCGTGACGACCGCCATGAACGCGAGAATGATCTTCCCGGCGAACAGCACGGTCTTTTTCATGCGCACGGCGTTGCCGGAGGCGTAGTTGTAGCCGACGAGCGGCATGATCCCCTGCGAAAAGCCCAACGCGATCTGCACCGGCACCATATTGACCTTCTGCGCGATGCCCATCGCCGCCACCGCGTCCGCCGCCGTGTCCGTCTCCGCCATCGCGGCAAAGTTGTTCAGCACGGTCATGCCCGTCACGTTGAGCAGGTTCTGGATCGCCGCAGGCACCCCGACGGCGCAGATGCCCAGCAGAATGACACGCTTCGGGCGCATCATCGCGGGGTTGACGCAGACGTAGGTCTTTCCGCGACGCACGAACAGCAGTACGAAGAAGTAGCAGCAGGCGACGCAGTTGGACAGGAACGTCGCAAGTCCCGCACCGGCGGCGCCCATGCCCAGCCCCTGCGGCAGGATGAACAGCGGGTCGAGCGCGATATTGAGCAGGCAGCCGCTCATGGTGCCGATGCTCGCGTGGAGCGACGCGCCCTCGCTTCGGACGAGGTAGGCGAGCACGACGTTGAGGATCGACGGGACCGCCCCGCAGCTGACCGTCCAGCGCAGGTACGCGCCCGTCGCCGCTTCCGTCGTGCCGTCCGCGCCGAGCACGCGCAGGAACGGACCGCGAAACGACGTATACAGCAGGGAAAACGCGACGGCGGAAAACAACGCAAAATAAAACCCGGTCGCGGAGCTTCGCCGCACCGTATCGTACTCCCGCCGACCGAGCGCACGGCTCATCATGCTCGACGCGCCGACGCCGAACAGGTTGTTGACCGCGTTGAACGCGAGCAGCACCGGGGCGGCGAGCGTCACGGCGGAATTCTGCACCGAATCGTTGAGCATCCCGACGAAGTAGGTGTCGGCGAGGTTGTAAAGCACCATCACGAGCGAGCTGACGATGGTCGGCACCGCCAGCGTCATGACCGCTTTCGGGATCGGGACCTGCTCGAAAAGCCGGACTTTTTCCGCGTCCTGCATCAGTCCGCCTCCGAAACGGCGCGCAGGATCCGCACCCAGAGCGCTTCGCGACCGAGGTTCTTCTGCGCGGAATAGAGCAGCAGTTCCGTCCCCGGACGCAGCGACGGGTGCGAAAGCAGTTTTTCCGACGCCTTGCGCAGTTCGGTCTGGTTGAGCTTATCGCATTTGGTCGCGACCAGCAGGTACGGCAGGCGGTAATGCTCCAGATAGTCGAGCATCATGCAGTCGTCCGCCGTCAGACCGACCTTGCAGTCCACCAGCTGCAGTACCATCCGCAGAGCCGTGTTGTCCCGGAAATACGCCTCCGTCAGCGACGACCACTTGCGGATCTCCTCCTTCGGGCGACGGGCGAACCCGTACCCCGGCAGGTCGGCGAGCCACAGCCGCCCGTCCACCGCGTAGCAGTTGACCGTGACGGTCTTCCCCGGCTCCCCGCTGACCCGTGCGAGCTTCTTGCGCCCGAGCAGCGAATTGACCAGCGAACTCTTGCCCACGTTGCTCCGCCCGGAGAGCGCGACCTGCGGCAGACCGTTCTTGACCAGCTGGGAGGGCAGTCCCGCCGTCAAAACCAGCTCCGCCCGGTGCAGATTCAGCCCGGCGACGTTCATTTCCGCTTCCACGGGACTCCCCTCCCTTCCTTTTTTGCGTTCAAAGCGCCAAATGCAGCACTTCCGACACCGTCTTGACCGGGATCAGCTTCAGATGCTCCCGCACCTCGCTGTCAAGCTCCTCGATGTCCCCCCGGTTGTCGTAGGGGATGATGACCGTGTCGCAGCCGTACTTGTACGCCGCCATGGTCTTTTCGCGCAGACCCCCGATCGGCAGGACCCGACCGGTCAGCGTGATCTCCCCGGTCATGGCGACGTTGCGTCGGACCGGTTTGCGGGTCAGTTCGCTGACGAGCGCCGTGCAGAGCGTCACGCCGGCGGACGGTCCGTCCTTCGGCACCGCCCCTTCCGGGACGTGGATATGCACGTCCTGCTTGGTGTAGAATTCCGGGTCGATGCCCAGTTCCCCGCTGTGCTTGCGGATATAGCTGACCGCCGCCTTGGCGCTCTCCTTCATCACGTCCCCGAGGTTGCCGGTCAGTTCCAGCTTGCCGGAACCGTCGACCGAGCTGACCTCCACTTTCAGCAGCTCCCCGCCGAGCGAGGTCCACGCAAGCCCGTTGACGATGCCGATCTCGTCCCGGTCGCCCATATGCTCGGACTGGTACTTGACCGCACCGAGGGCTTTTTTGACCGCCTCCGGCGTGATGCGCACGGACTTCCGCTCGCCCGAAACGATGGACCGGGCGGTCTTGCGGCAGACAGACGCGATCGCCCGTTCGAGGTTCCGCACCCCGTTTTCGTGGGTGTAGCCGGTGATGATCAGCAGGATCGCCTCGTCCGTGAAGCGGCACTGCGTCTTTTTCAAGCCGTGCCGTTCCAGTTCACGGGGGATCAGGTGGTTCTTGGCGATGGACAGCTTCTCGCTGTCCGTGTAGCTGTTCATTTCGATGACTTCCAGCCGGTCGAGCAGAGCGGGCGGGACCGTATCGAGCGTGTTCGCCGTGGCGATGAACAGCACCCTGGAAAGGTCGAACGGCAATTCGATGAAGTGGTCGCGGAACGTGCTGTTCTGCTCGCCGTCCAGCACTTCGAGCAGGGCGGCGGCAGGGTCGCCGTGGGCGTCCGCCGTCAGCTTGTCGATCTCGTCGAGCAGCAGCACCGGGTTGGCGCTGCCCGCCTGCTTGATCGCGTTGATGATGCGCCCCGGCATGGCGCCGATGTACGTCTTGCGGTGTCCGCGGATCTCCGCTTCGTCCCGGATGCCGCCGAGCGAAACGCGGGCGAACGTCCGATTCGCCGCCCGGGCGATGGACTTCGCGACCGAGGTCTTGCCGACCCCCGGCGGACCGACGAAGCAGAGGATCTGCCCCCGTGCGTCCGGCTTGAGCTGGCGGACCGAAAGGAACTCCAGGATCCGCTCCTTGACCTTTTCGATCCCGTCGTGGTCCTCGTCGAGGATCTTCTGCGCGACCGAAAGGTCCGTGCGGTCCTTGGTACACTTGCCCCACGGCAATTCCAGACAGGTGTCCAGATAGTTGTGCAGTACCGTCGCTTCCGCGCTCCCGAAGGGCATCCGCGACAGCTTCGCCGCTTCCGAATGCAGTTTTTCGGCGACCTCGGCGGGCAGGTTCGCCTCGGCGATGCGCTTCGCGTATTCGCCGCCCTCGGCGTCGACCTCCTCCGCGTCCTCGTCCATGCCGAGCTCGCTGCGAATGGTGTTGAGCTGCTCCCGCAGGTACGCGTCCCGCTGGCGGCGCTGCAAGCGGTACTTGACCTTGGACTGGATGGAACTTTCCAGCTCCAGCAGGGCGATGTCCCGCTCTAAGATCGAACAGAACTGCTCCGCACGGCGAAGCGGGTCCAGCGTTTCCAGGATCGTCCGCCGTTCCTCGAAACTGCTCAGGAAATTGCTCGCCAGAAAATCGGTCAGAAGCCCGACGTCCTCGACCTTGCGAATTTCCTCCAGAATCTCCGGCGACGGCTGGCTGACGTAGCGCAGGTAATCGCCGAACACCCGCCAGAGGGTGTCCAACGCCTTCTTTTCCCGCCCCGGCGAATGGCGGACCGGCTCAAACGGACGCACCTCGCTCTTGAGGCCGTCCGCCTCGCGGTAGGTCGTCAGCCGCTCCGCCCGGTACATCCCCTCGGTCATGATCTGGTAGTTGCCGTTGGTCAGGCGCAGGACGTTGACGACTTTGGCGACCACGCCCACGCGCAGCAGGTCCTGCTCCTCCGGCTCCTCGGAGGAAGCGTCCTTCTGGACCGCCAGAAACACCGGCTGCCCCTCCTCCGCCGCCTGCTTCAGCGACGCGACCGACAGCTTCCGCCCCAGCTCAAAACTCGTGGTGATGCCCGGAAAGATCACGATGCCCCGGAGCGCGATCGTATGGAACGTCCGCACCCCGTCCTTTTCTTCAAGTAATGCCATATATCCTTCAATACTCCCGTGTATGTGTCTTGCGATGCGCGGGGAAGCGGCTTATCTGCCGAGCGACGCCGCGCCGACGATGCCCGCCCGGTTGCCCAGTTTGGCGGAGCGGATCTCGGTCTTTTTTTCGCTGTTGCGCGAATACTGCTCCCGCCCGACGATCTCGCGCAGCGGGGCGAGCAGCGTCTCCCCTTCGTTGCCGATGCCGCCGCCGATGCTGAGCACCTCCGGCTGGAAAATGTTGATGAAATTGGTCACCCCGCAGGCGAGGTATTCGATGTAGGTGTCCACGACCTGCTTTGCGACCGCGTCCCCGGCGCGCATCCCGTCGAACGCGGTGCGCCCGCTCACCTTTTCAAGGTCGCCGCCGCAGAGTTCCCACATCCCCGATTCCGGGTGCGCCTGCATCTGCTCCTTGGTCTGCTCGATAAGCGCCGTCGCCGAAGCGTAGCACTCAAGGCATCCCCGACGCCCGCAGGTACAGGGCTTGCCGCCGTGGACGATGACCGTATGCCCCAATTCCGCACCCGCGAAATTGAACCCGGACAGGATCTTCCCGTCCACGATGATGCCGCCGCCCACGCCGGTCCCCAGCGTCAGGAACAGCGAATCGCGATACCCCTTCGCGGCGCCGAAGATCGCTTCGCCCTTCGCGGCGGCATTCGCGTCGTTTTCGATGTACACCTTGCGGATCCCGGTCAGCGCCGAAAGCCTTTCGGCGAGCGGATACCGCAAAAACGGCAGGGTGCTGGCGTAAACGATCACGCCCCGCTCGCTGTCCGCCGTCCCCGGCGACGCGACGCCGGCGTACGCGACGTCCGACGCGGTCACGCCGCCCTTCTCCATCACCCGCAGGCAGAGCGCCGCCATGTCCTCCAGGATCCTGTCGCCGCCCCGGTCGCGCACCGTCGGGCAGGAATCCTGCACCAGAATTTCTCCGTTTTCGTCGCAAAGTCCCGCCTTGACGGACATTCCGCCGAGGTCGATGCCCAAATATACCATACCGTTTCTTCCTTTCCGTTTTCAGTTCTGCTGCTTCTGCTGGAATTCCAGACAGCGTTTGTTGAATTCCTCCGCCGTGTTGTAGCCCATCCGCTTCTGGCGGTGGTTCATGGCGGCGATCTCGATGATGACCGCCAGGTTCCGTCCCGGCTTGACCGGGATGGTGATCGACGGAACGCGGATCCCGAGAATATCCGTGTATTCGGCGTCCAGCCCGAACCGCTCGTACTGCTTTTCCGGGTCCCACGGCTCGAAATGAATGGCGAGGTTGACCTTTTCCGTTTCCTTGACCGACCCCATGCCGAAAATGCGGCGGACGTCGACGATGCCGATGCCCCGCAGTTCGATGTAATGCTTGATCAGCTCCGGCGCACTGCCGACGAGCGTCATGTCCGACACCCGCTTGAGTTCCACCGCGTCGTCCGCAATGAGCCGATGCCCCCGCTTGACCAGTTCGATGGCGGTCTCGCTCTTGCCGATGCCGCTTTCCCCCATGATCAGCACGCCTTCGCCGTAAACCTCAACGAGCACCCCGTGGATCGTGATCCGTTCGGCGAGCGAGACGTTCAGCGTCCCGGTCAGCCGTGCGACCAGCGCGGACGTGCGTTGGGTGGAACGGTAGAGCGGCGTGCCGGTCGACGCCGCAAGCTCCTGCATCTCCGGGAAGATCGGCAGTCCGGCGCTGACGATGACCATGACGACGTTGCGCGAAAAGAATCCGGCAAGCGACGCTTTCCGCTGTTCAAGCGGCAGGGAGCAGAGGTAGCTGTGCTCCATATTGCCGATGACCTGGATGCGCTCCCGCTCGAAATCCCGGAAGAATCCCGCAAGCGGAAGCCCCGGGCGGGAGATGTCCGACCGCGTCACGGCGCGTTCGGCGATGTCCTCCGGCTCGAAAATCGGTTCGAGCGTGAAGTGCTCAGCAATGCTGCGGATCTTCTCCTGATACTTCGGTTTGTTCATCCGTTTTCGCCTCCTCTTCCGGTTCCGCCGCGACCGGCTTCTTCGCGGGACGGTTTTTCAGCCATTCCGTCAGCCAAAGCCCGCCAAGCACGGAAAGTACGATCACCAGCGGGATCAGCACGGCGAGCACCGTCGTCGCCTTCGTGTTGCCCAGCAGCTTCGCCCACAGCTTCGCATAGCGGTACAGCAGCTCCTTCGCGCCGTACGCCAAACGGTTCCAGAGGTTGGCAAGGAACTTACCGGACTTTTCCAGCGTCGGCGCCTGCAGAAGCAGCCCCTGCTTTTCGAGGAACCCCCGTATGACGAAGTGGTACCCGGCGAGCACCGCCGCCACCGCGTCGAACACATAGAACAGGATCGCCGTATTGCGGTAGTGCGACGCCGTGCGCTTCCGCCCCTCCTCGCTCTCGCCGATCGGCGTTTCGGAAAGGAAATACCCCCAAAGCGAATAGGACGCGCAAAGCGTCTCGCCGACAGCCGCCCGGGAAGCGACGTAGGACGCGCCTTCCTCGCTTTCCGGCGAACAGCCCAGCCATTCCACCCGGTAGTGGAACTGCTTTTCCGGCTCCTCCTCAAAAAAGTACCGTCCGTCCTTCCTTTCGACCAGCCGACAGCCCTTCCGCCCCATTTCGTCCAGCCATGCAGTCTCCTTTTGCGAGGAGAAGAAGCTCTTGGTCACCCGTGTGCGCCCCATGACGGGACCCCCTTTCTTCCGTTCGTCCGTCTTTACCGCTCCATTATACCCTGTTTCTTCGGTTTTGTCAACGTTCCCGCGTATTTTTTTCGTATGGTTTTTCCTGTAAAATAAAAAAGCCCGCCCCGCCGGACGGCATTGAACGGTTTCCCGAGCCGTGCGGAGCGCGCAAAAGGACGGACAGCCGTTTTGCCGCCGTCCGTTCGTTCCGCCGAAACCATGCGGATCTTCCGCCGTCCGCTTCCGCCTTTTACGGCTGCGCTAACAGGCGTTCCACGTCCTCCCGTTTCGCGAGACCTTCGCTGAAGGCGGTCGCGCCGCCCGCCGCACTGCCGAGCGAAAGCGCGTAGGCGTAGTCCCGTTTCTCCGCATATCCCGCGAGGAATCCGGCGACCATGGAATCCCCGGCTCCGACGGTATTGACGACCTCCCCCCGCTTCGCGCCCGCCGTATGCAGCCGCCCGTTCTCGTCCAGCAGGACCGCCCCCTTGCCGCCCATGGACACCAGCACGTTGACGGCGCCGAGCGCCTGCAGCCGCTTCGCGTACGCCGCCGTCTCCTCGACGGTCTCGATGCGGACGCCGAACAGTTCGCCGAGTTCGTCGTTGTTGGGCTTGACCAGGAACGGTCGGTAGGGCAGCGCCTTGCGGAGCAGTTCCTTCGTCGCGTCCACGACGAACCGCACGCCCCGCCCCTGCAGACGCGCCAGAATGCGTTCGTACAGGTCGGGCGGGAGCGTATCCGGGATACTGCCCG
>CANQVQ010000031.1 GCA_947627335.1 uncultured Clostridia bacterium
TTCTGCTGCACGCGTACCTGGACAGAACAAATTTCGGGAAAACGCAAAATAACTCTTGACAAACGGATTTTTTTCCTGTATAATACCCTTTGTGCGCAGGAAGCGCAGAAAAAATTCGGGGTGTGGCTCAGATGGTAGAGCGCCACGTTCGGGACGTGGAGGCCGAAGGTTCAAATCCTTTCACTCCGACCAAAAATCGGCAAGACATCCGTCTTGCCGATTTTTACGCCCCCGAAGGGGGATCTTCACCTTTTCACTTATCACTCTTCACTGCATCGCGGCAATCCCTTTTTGCTCGCCGCATCATTTCCCCGCATAGAAAAATCGGCAAAGCAAACGCTTTGCCGATTTTCAACTTTTTCACGCTTCCCCGCGTCCGTGCCCTACTGCTGCACCGGGAAATCGATAAACTTATTGAGCGGCGTGGAGGCGAGCAGTCCGATCAGCCAATCCCGCAGTTCGGGGATGCCCGTGAACGAGAGGAGCAGAATGATCAGGACGGACGTGATGATGCCCTTCTTCCAGTAGACCTTCTGCACGGAAATATTGATCTTGCTGTCGTAGTAGAAATGCACCGCACTGTAGCGCTTGCTGCCCGTGAGCTTTTCGATCAGTTTGCTGATCTTTTCGCCCTTGAAGTTGACAATATACATATATTGCCGTTTCCCGCTGGGGGAAGCGCTGCACATCTCGGGGGTGATCACATACCCGGTACCCTTGAGCTCCCCGATGACGTCCTCAAAATACGCCTTCAGTCTTTCGGTCGTGTTGCTGTTGAAACTGCTGATGAAATGCTTGATCAGCATCACATAGATGCGGATGTACAGGAAACGGATGTAAAAGAAGAGGAGAACGATCGCCCTTTTGACCTTGACGAGGATGAAGATCAGCAGGAACGCGTGGAGCAGAACGATCGGGAAATTCTCTTCCAAAAACCTGTTGCTGCCCGTGTTGACCAGTTCGGCAAAATGGTCGATGATCATGTTGTTCGCAAAATAGTTCACGCAAATGACGAACGCGGCGACCGCGAGGATCATCTTTACAACATTGAGGACGTGGAAGGAGACCTTCGTATTGAACAGGCTCGGCGTGTTCTTCTGGATCTTTTCGATCTGTGCGGCACGCTTGTTATTGATCTTCTGGCAATTGATGACGAACTCCTCGAGCGAGCCCTCGGTATAGGAGGACATATACGCATCGATCTCCGCCGCGGTCTCGTAATCGTCCTCAAAGAAATCGCGGACGAAGCCGACCGGAAGGACGTCGTCGTTGAAGCTCATGAAGTAGTCGGCAATATACGAGGTGGTGATCCCCTTGCTTTTTTTGCTTTTCTTGCCTTCCAGCATATAGAAATACGGATCGTTCTTGAAATGCTCGAGAAATTCCGCATAGCTTTCCTTGGTGACCGCACGGGCTTCCTTGATGCGCAGGATCACGCCTTCCGCTTCATGACCGTGCGAATCGTATTCCCCTTTGCCGATCTTGTTGTAAAGCCATGCGTACGCCTGGTTCCTGACATAGTCCGTAACCCTGCGATCCCGCGAAGTGATTGCGTACATGGTGCAACTTCTCCTCCGAATTTTATTTTTGCGTATTTGACCGATTCGACCGGCAAAGCGAACCGGTCAAAACCCTTTTCCGTAGCTGTTCTATGCGTCTTCGCCTTCCTGCGGTTCTTCCGTGTCCTGCGGCGCTTCCGCGTCCGCCGGTTCTTCCGCGTCCGCCGGGTCTTCCGTATCCGCCGGTTCTTCCGCGTCCTGCGGTTCTTCCGCTTCTTCCGCCGCAACGGAGGATTCCCCGCCGCTCTCGCCTTCGCCGCCGTTACCGGGCAGCACGAAGTAGAAGATCACGAACAGCATCGCCGCCAGGATCACCGCCGCCAGCGCACAGCAAACGGCGATCATGACCCCGTGCTTCTTTTTCGATTTCCCGGCGCCTGCGGTCGAACGGGCAAGCTCCTTTTCGAGCTTCTTGACGCCGCCTTTCGACAGGACGAAACGCCCCCAGAGAATGATCAGCTTGCCGGGCAACGACCCGACGCGCCCTTCGGGATCCTCCAGCGTTTCCGGCAGCCCGAAGACGTCCGCATTCCTCTTGGTGTCGTTCGGCTTCCCTTTTTTGCCCTTTTCGGACCCGGAACCCTCGGAATTTTGCTCCGCAAGGCGGGCGCGGATGATGCTTTCCACGACCTGCACGATCTCCTGTTCGCGCTCCTCGGAAAGCCCCGCATAACGAGGGATCTTTTGGACGAACCGGATCAAGTCCCGGAAAACCGTTTCCAGCCGGGCATATCTGGCGATCAGGTAAACCGCCGTCTTGGGGTTTTCCCCGGCGACGCATTTCGCGATCTCGCGGATCCGACCCTGCTGCTTCGCGAAATCGGAAAGCACGCGGTCCGACTGCACGGCGAGCAGGTCGCTCCGCATGAGCGTATATCTCGCCGCCATGTTGTCGATATATTGCGGGAAAGCGGAGAACGCCGGGGAAACCCGACGGAACAAGTCCGGCAAGACCGCAAAATTCCGCTGCTTCAGCGCAGTGTATATGTCGTGGTAACCTTTGACGGCGTCCTCGCCGATCGGCAGAACACCGACCGTAAAGCCGAACGCCTTCGAGCAGAACTCGTTATGCCTGGCGGTGTGTTCGTTTGTCAGGCGACAGCAGACTTCGTACAACGCCTGTTTATCCTCCGCGCTCATTGCGTTCTGCTGATTGATATACGCCGCGATCCTCTGCAAGTACTCGGCGTTTTTGTTTTCCGAAAGCAGGTATTCCCGGTAAACTTCAAAATACCTTTTGACATCCTTCAGGATCACCTGCTTAGTGTTTTGGTAATTTTGCAGGCGATTCGCGAGCAATTCCTCGTACACCCGCTTGATCGCATTGCGGAAGCAGGACAAATACGTCGGCATCCGCTCCCCTTCCGGCAGTTCCGGCTCCCACGCGTTGCGTTCAAACGCCTCGCCGATCTGCGAGAAAGCGTTGTCGTCGATACGGGTCTTGGAGAGCGTCTGCGCAAACAGACGGAAGAGCTGCTCCGTCACTTCGGGCATAAAGAGGTACAGCTTCTTGATTTCCGTCAGGTTCGCGTCGAGATACGCGTAGGGGGACAGAATGTCGCCGAATTTGGGCGTCGCGACGAAGCGGAGCGGCGACGCATCCTCCGAACGGTACTTCGGACAGAGCGCGTCGACGACAAACGACGGCAAAAGCTCCGTCTGCGGGTCTGCGCAGCCCTTCAGGTAGGCATTGAGGATCTTTTCCGAAAGCACGACGTCCCCGCAGCACGCGTTCCAGAAGTCCAGGAACTTCCGCGCCTGATAGTAGGAGCCGAACCCGTTGAAAAGCGTTTCGTACCATTGGAAGAAGATCCGCCGACTCTCGTCGGACAGCTCGAGGATCCTGTCGACCACTTCGCCGAACTCCGAATCCACCGAACAGACGTGTCCCGCCTCCGAAATCGAGATCGCACGACGGTCGCCCTTCGGGAGCGCACTCTCCGGGACGATGCGGATGACAATATCCGGCATCAGGCGGTCCTGATCCGTCACGCCGGTGATATAGGAGCAGGACTTGCGCAGCGACGGCGTGAGGTAGACGAACAGGTCGCGCAGAAAGAGGCGTGCGTAATCGTTGGAATAGAGGTCGTCACGCACCGACAGAAGCAGTTTTTCCTCGCTGTAGAGGCGAACGAGCAGTTCCTTGCACAAGCCCTTGTCGGTCAGGAGCCTCTGCTTGATCCCGAGCAGCTCCGCATTGACGGTAGGCTCCGGGGCGGCGGTCTTCGCCGTCCGCATCGCATCAAGCTCCTGCTGCCCGATAAACTCGGTGAACATATCCCGCTCATATCTGCCGTCCGCATAATACGAAGGGTCGCCCTTATAGTACACCCCGTGTACATAGTACGCACCTCGCGGGTAGCTCGTGTCCTTTTTCACCCGGAAAAACAGCGGTTGGTTGTTGTTGACGCCGAGGGAGATGAAGCCGTACGCATCCACGTCATCCTGTTTGATATTGATCTTCCCGCGGATGGACGACGCTTCCGACGGTTTCCCGTCCGTATAGAGAAGCCCGTATCCCTTATCCATGTCACTCGCAAACAGAAATTGCACAGAGATTTCCCTCCTTCCCGCCGTACGCTGACGGCGCTCGCTTCCAGATTTTTACGGGGTCAAATGGCGGAATCCGCCCGCAGGATCCCGAGGAACGGCAAGCCCGCAAGCATCCTGCGATGCACGACGAACGTATTTTCGCCGTCTTTTTCGTCCTTTTGCTTTTCCGCGTCGTAGCCGTACGGCGCCGTCGGAATATAGCGCTTGAGCGGCACGACGTTGCCGATGCTGAGCTTTTCGAGCATTCCGTAGAGCGCAGGATTCTGGAGCATGATGTAATTTTTCATGCCGTTGTTGATCACGTCGAACTCATTCTGCTTCCAATTGGAGGCGCTGAAAACGTCGACTTCGGTTTTCCCTTCGATGGTCTCAAACAGCCCCGCCGCATTCGGTCGGTCGCGCAGCTTATCGATCTTATTGGAGATATAGGTCAGGCTGCGCATCCGCTTCTGGTTCGGGAAGGACATATGCCAGGTAAGGCTCCTGCCGAGCTCCATGATGTCGAACGTCACGTTCTCCTCCGCAGACGGGAGGGTCACGTCGATCTGCTCCGGCGGCAGGAAGAAGAAAACGTGCTTCGCGTGCGTGATGACGCGTTTGGACTTATAGACGTAGTCCTGGTCCGTTTCGGCGCCGCTGATGAACTTTTCGCCCGGCCAGTCGATGAAGGAATAGATCGTGTCCCGCACCTTGAGGTTCAGGATCGGGACGTTCTGGAAGTCGGTCTTGTTCGGCGCAAGCCCTTGCCGGAACCGTGCGATGTTGTTCATGAACGCCGTGAGGTTGAAATCGTTGTTCAGCGTCGAAGTCGCGACGGCCTGATCGTCGATGAACGGCGTCTGGGTCAGGACCGTGTCGAGCAGGGAGAGCAGATAGGAGGTCTTCCCCGCCGCATGGGAGCCGAGCAGGACGACCGGCTTCATCTTATAGTAGCCGAACTCGTCCGGCAGCGGCTTGCCGCAGAACCGGCAGCACTTTCCGATCCGTTCAAACATCCCGCTGTGCTTGATGAACAGCAGATCCGGCACATGATACCCGGGGATCCCGTTGAGATGGGAGCTGTAAATGCAGACGCTCAGGGTCAGCGTGTTCGACGCGTTCTCCATCGCCAGTGCATAAATATGAACGAGAATCTTGATCGCCGTCCGAACGTGTTCGTCGTCGATGCTGATTTCCCCGACGAGGGTGTCGGAAACGTCGAACAGCAGATGGTACAGCATACTGAGCTGGGCGAGGTGCAGCGGCGTCACGACGGAAAAATCATTCGCCTCGACGGATTCCCGGATCTCCGAAAAGACGGTCAGCAGTTCGGACTGCTTGACGTCCGCGTCCGCCTTGGAAAGCACATATTCCAGCAGCATCTTCCCGTTTACGAGGAACGGGAACGTCTGGTCGGTAAGACCGGGACCGCCCAGACCCGTACATTCGAGAAGCCTTGCCGGCGCCTCCGTATTGGAGTGCAGAATGGTCTCCTCGTCAACGTAGTACTTGAACTTGACCTGCCGGACGGCGTCCTCTTCGTCCCGGTTGCTGTACAGCAACGGAAGGATGTACTCGGACATATCAAACGCTACGTCATATCCGAGAAAGCGCTCGCCGCAGTTCGGGCAAATAATGTCATGCATAAGCCGCTCCATTCCGCAACCGCAAGGTTGCATAAAAATTCTGAAATTTCGATCAGTTGCCGATCAACGAGGAAAGATAAACGACGCGGACGATGTCCTCCTGCGAAACGGAATCGTCGAGGTAATAGGTATCTCCGCCGGGGAGAATGGAATAGACCTCTTCGTTTTGGTACCGCGAGATCAGGACGCGCCTGCGGTTCCCGGAATCGTGGAAGCTGATCATTTTCCGCCCCCCGCCGAACATCCCGAGGAACTTGCGTCCGCCGGCAAAGTCGTACGGGATACAGGTTTCCTTCGTATCGATCGCGAAAACCCGTGTTTCAAAGGATTTTTCGCCGTAAATGCAAAGGAAAAAGATTTTATCGATGTCCGTCAGCGGATACTCCAGCCGCTGCACGGAAACGTCGTTCCCCCCGCTGTTGAGCGTGTAGCGGTTCAACCGGCAGCTGCTCCGATTCATCGGGTTCCGGTAGAACGCACGGAGGTTCTCCCGCTGCGTCTCCGGCGAGGCAATATCGATGCCCTTATTTGCCACCACCCAGCGGATGATTTCCTCCTGGCTGAAAACGGAATCCCGAAGCAGTTGATTTTCCGGGATCGTGCAGCAAAAGACCTCGCACGACGGCGTCGGTCCGCCGGGGATGTACTTCCATTTCCACTGCAGGTTGACCTCCAAACGGTCGCTTGCCGCCGCAGACGTGATTTTGAGATTTTCAAACATTCTGACCTCTCGCCCCTCTTCTGTTCCCGCGCACCGACGATCCCGCGCTCAGGAAAATTCGCAGTACGTCCCGAAACGCTGTCGGATGTTGACGGTGTATGTATCGTGTACGAGGAAATGGTATTCGTAATCGCAGCAGAACTGCTTGATGTCGAAGATCGTGTCGATGATCTCCTGCGGAAGCGGTTCGCGGACCCGCTCCGCGTCCTCGCTGATCTTGGTAAATTCCTCCCGCAAAAGGCTGCAAAGCCCCTCGTCGCGGTCGGCATTGAGCAGCACGCCCGCAGGATACCGCTGAAATTCCAAGGACGGATACCGCACGTTTTCGAGGTAGGAATACTCCTTGCGGAACTCCGCAAGCTGCCGCGCAAGCGCCCTCGACGAGTCGATCTCGTCCGAAAAGACCTCCCGATGGGTCGTCATAAACGCACGGACGTCCCCGAAGAACGCCCGACGGCGCACGTCGTTCGCGTACACAAGATACCGCTGGATATACTCCTGCAGATCGGATTCCGCGCTCCCCTCGCTTTGCAGGAAGTCACGCAAATGCTTCTGCCGCTCAAAGATCACTTTATCCGCTTCGCCGAGGTAGGTATCGACGGCGGAAACCACGTCCCGAAGCAAGTCGTCGGAATGGTAGGCTTTCGCCTTATCAAACAGGAACTTTGCCGCTTCCTCGACCAGAGACGCCGTGTACGAGGGCAGGCGGGACAGATTGACTTTCAGCGTCAGCTCCACGACGTCGCTGCCGCGTGTGCCGTCCGTACCGTACAACTGATCGAAATAGTGGTCCAGCGAAAGGTCGTAATCGATCTTGACGTTGGTCACGCGAGGGATCATGCGGATCGCGTAAAACAGTTTGCGACCGCACCCCTCCATATCGTTGATGGCGACCTGTTTGTCATAGAATTCTTCGCACAGCTTGCGCAGACCGAGGTCGCCGATCTCCAGAACGTTTTTGCTGAGGCGATACAGGTAATACTGCAGAAAATCCATTTTCGCGTCGCTGTAGGACGCGGAGACAGACGACCAGAACACCTTCCTGCGACGGGCAAATTTTTCCTGCCCGACCGTCGGGAACGTGCTGATGACCGCCTGAATGGACACGTCGGCGTTCGTGCGGTTTTTCTCCACGCACGCCAACTGCTCCCGATCGCTGTTGAGCAGCAGGATCCCGCAAAGGTTGTCGGTCAGCCGCTTTTCTTCGTAGCTGCGGTTGACGAGCGCATAGACCGTCAGTTCCGGCGGAAGCGCAAGCTGTTCGAGCGTTTGGAGGAATTGGGTCGCCAGACGGTCGTTGTCCGGCAGCGTGAGCATGACGAACAGGCGGTCCCGCTGCTTGAGCACCTTATTTTCCCGGATCGCGTTGACGACTTCGGCGAGCGTTTCGCCGATGTCCTGCTCGCGATAGTCAAAGAGGAGCGCATAGCAAAAATCGTAGTGCATCCGATTGCGGAACTGCCGCAGGGAATCGCCGAAAGCCTCCTCCCTGACCTCTTCCGGGGACACCTTCCTGCACTCGTAAAATTCCCGCCCGATATAGTGGTCGATGGACGCGGGAAGAGATTCGGCATAGGACGCTTCCCCGGAAAAATCCAGAAGCTCGATGAAATAGTTTTTTTCCGCATGAAAGCCAACGCCGCTGTCGCCAAAAACCCGTTTGTATACCCTGTTCAGCATCGTTTTCGCTACTCCCGCCTGTCGACGGTGGAGAACCCGCAAAAGTTCCCCACCGACCGTTGTTCCCTTTCCGAAAAAGTTTCCGAATGTGCGTCCTTACAGACCGAACAATGCGACCATGTCCGTCGCCGCCTTCCGCAGCGACGCATAGAATTCCCGCTGTTCGATCATGATCGGACTGAGGATGTTGCCGTTCTGCTCGGACGTATCGACCGCGCCGACGACGGCGTCGCAGCGCGACAGAAGCGATTCGTAATTCGCCTTGAGGTCATCGAACGCCTTGCCGTCGCCTTCCGTGATCTGGCGCTGAAGCGTGCGGACGCGATCGTCAAGCAGTTTCTTGTGCGTCGCCATGACGTCCTTCTGATCCGGGTCGTTCTCCATTTCCGAGAGCTTGTCGCAAGCCGCCATCTCCATGAAAGCGGTCTTCCAGGAATTTGCCGGATCGTCCTGCACTTCAAAGGCGGCGACGATGTTGTGGAACGTGTCGCCCAGGCGATACTTCCAGACGCCTCTTTCGGAGAAAACCAAGCCGAACAGCATATACTTCGCAAAGTTGTTCCGCTGCACGGTCTTCATACGCGAGCCGATCCGCTTTTCGATGTCCGGGACGAAATTCCTGCGGTAATAGTCGATCTCCGCGCAGAGCGCTTCGTAGCCTCTGATCTGCTTGCGAAGCAGGACGACCGTGCTTTCCTCCGTCGTCGGCTGGTACCCACGCAGCCCGTAGATCATCCGCGTCTGCGCGCCGTACGCGTCGCACATCGCGGGGAACAGGCGCTTCTCGTAGACCAGAACGCCGTTCTCCGTATTGCTCTGGTCCTGGCAGAAGCGGTCGATGAAGCCCTTGATGCGGGTCTGTCCCGCCGGGTCCTTCGGGTCCGGCTTATTTTCGAGGATGTTGATGACGTACCTTCCGTTGGCGTCCGGCGCCAGAATGCCGTGCTGCATCGCATACCGGACGTCCTTCGTGACCCGATCGAAGATCGCGGTCTCGTCGGGGTTGGCGTACACGATCGAACCGACGCGTGTGCGCGGCCACTGGCTCGGGATCATCAGCGCAGGATACTTGCGGAACGACGTCTTCTGCGTCACGCCCTCGTTCGTATGTACGCCGACCGCCATTTTGTCGAACGTGTATTCCTTTTCGTAATCCGGGAGGTCCTTATGGACCCAGATCGGCATACGCGCATAGAGCGTGTAGCTGTAGATCGCGTCCTGATCCGGGCTCCAGTAGATGTTGTCCGTCGCACCGCGGAGGAAGAGGTTGCTGAAGCGCTGATCCCAGCCGTTCGCCCCCGCGCTGAGCCCGTTCGGCAGAACGAGGTACTTATAGCAAAGCTCGGAAACGCTCGCGAAGTTGAAGTACGGCGGATCCCACACGTTGCACATCGGCGAGGAATTGTTCGTCGCCTGGCTGATCAACTGCTGGACGACCGTATCCTTCTGGGCGTCCGTCTGCCCCTGATACGCCTCGTCAAAGTAGTCGATCATCTTCTTGCCGATCACGTCCCGGAACGGCGGATAGTCCTGCAGGAACTTGCGGAACTGTTCGGCAATCTTGGAATGCCCGTACAGGCAGTTGAGCGTCAAAGCCCACTCCGCACGGTTCTCCATGATCGTGCTTGTCAGCGCGGCGGCGTACTTGGACGGACCGTCCGCGCCGAGCTGCGTCAGCTTGGTCCCGACGGTGCTCATTGCCGTCGTGCGAAGCGGCGTAAAGACGGGGTCGGAAAGGCTGAAGATGCTCGTCGGATCGTTCGACGCGTTCGCGCCCAGCTTCTGGGCGGCGACTTTGCGGTTGTTTTCGACGATCCCGGCGATGGCGCTGAAAATGTCCACATATGCGAGGAAATTGTTGTCCAGACTGAGCTTGAGCAGATAGGTGGCGCCGCGCTGCTGATTGAGATCGACGTAGTAGTTGGACTTGAGGCGGTCGCACAGTTCGATCTTGCAGCGGACGGAATAGATATTCTTGAGCAGCGCTTTATAGTTCTGCAGGTTCCGACCGAACTTCCCGAATCCCTGCATTTCGTCTTCCATTTCGCGCTTCTTCATATTGAAATCGGCAAGACTTGCGAGGCATTTGGTCTTTAATTCCTCGGTGGCGGCGAAATACCTGCCCACCTTCTCGTAAAGACCGGAGACCCTTCCGCCCGAAGCGGAACGGCTGGTCAGCAGTTCGGCGAGGTAGTACGGACCGCGCTGCGGGTCCTTGAAGATCTCCGTCGCCTTGTTATTGGCCGCCGCGACCGCATTTTCGACGATAGAGCTGTCCTTATCGAAGCGCTCGATCGCCTTGGTCAGCTCGACGTCCAGCGGAGACGTGTGCACGTTCGACAGGATGGTCTTTTTATTCCACACGGTGTCCGGGTTTTCGTTGATCTCGTCGATGACCGCTTCCAGACGACCGGCTTCCCGCTCGATGATCTCGATCGGCTTCAAAAGCCCCTTCTCGAACGCGTCGACGGCTTTCTGGTCGATGGTTTCGACGTTCGACCGAAGCATCGCGTCCGCCTGCGCGCTCACTTCGCCGATCAGCTGTTCGGCGATCGCGGCGGTCGGGAACTTGATCGCCGATGCGCCGATAAGGTTGTAGCAGTAGTTTCCGTACCGCGGCAGATTGAGTTCCGGGTCCTGCATGACGGTGTTCAGCGCGTTATCCGCGTTGACCTGGAAGGACTGGTTGGTAAAGAAGTCGGTGATCGCCCCGCCGTTCGCCATCCCGTTGACCGCGCCGAGAACGCTCGTGCAGAGGTTGACGAGGTCGTCGACGCAGACCGCGATGGCTTTCTCCTGCGGATTGGTGATGACCATGGGACCGGCGATCTTGCCGCCGATCAGCGTGCATTGGGTGAAGATATTCTCCTGCGAGGAGAAATCGCCGACCGGCTGCGGATACTTCGCGTCGAACGTTTCGCCGGTGGACTTGATGTTCATGTAGTAATCCAATTCCTTGAGCGCCGCGTAGCCGTTCCGGTACGCCGCCTTCATATTGGAAATCCCGCTGTAGGAGTTCGGAAGGTAGACGTGCCCGAACAGGCGCAGCACGCCGCCCTGCCCGACGATCTTTTCCACGACGGCGCGGACGATGTAGGGAATATCGATGATCATGCCGCTGCCGCTGCCGCCGCCGATCCCGGCGACGATATGCACGTCGAGCGTCGCCGTATTGAAATTCTGCAGCGTGCTGATCGCGTTATTGATGGTATTGTAAATGATGTTGAACAGGTTGAGGTCCATGACCGTAAGGCGACCCGCAAGGCGCACCTGATTGGCGCCCTCCCCCGTCAAAGCCTGCGTGAAATCCGGAGGGATAATGTCCCCGATCGTCACGGGACGCTGATCCGGCGGAGCGGCAAGGGCCGCAGCGATGGAAGAATTGTTGAGATCCGGGATCTCGCCCGCAGTCAGGATCCCGCTGTCCAGCGCCTTCTGCCGGTCCGAACGGTCGGTATCGATGACGCGGAACTGCAGATAGGAACTGCTGATCTGCCCGACGCGGTCGAGCAATTCGCTCTTCAGCCGCAGAACCGTTTTCAGCCCCATTCCGCCCAAACCGATGACGAGAATGCGGGACGTGTAGTTCGCGCCGAGACCGTGGTTCTTGTTGAGCATACCGAGACGCCCGGTATTCAGCTCACCGATTTCCCGCAGGGAATTGTCGTTCAGAACATAAGCCATACAATATACCTCCAAAAATTATTCTTTCACAGATATGAGGGGAAGAGCCGTCAGAATTCCGTGCGGCTGCTCGCGATCGTGATCGTGCAGGTGCCGCCCGGGCGGGACGTGCGGATGACCACGTTGGAACCCGTAAACCGATACTTACGCACCTTCGCGTCCTTCTTCGCGGGATCCTTATAGACGATAAGAATGGCACGCTTGAACGGAATGCCGGACATCGTGATATTTGCGCAGTCGGTTTCGATGATCCGATCGGAATCCTCCTGGCTCAGGCTGCTTTCCTCCGCACGGGTGGCGACGTTGCGGATGGCAAGGATCTCCTTGAGCGTCATTTTGGGTTTGGAACGCTTATTGGACGTCAGGCGGGAAACGCTGTAGACCGCCATGGCCTCGTTATAGGTATCCTCGTCCTGGATCGCCAGTTTGACCTTGAACGGGATCGAAATGACCGACTTCTTGCGCAGGACCAGCAGCAGGATCACCGCCGCGGCGACGAGAACCACCGCGATGACGATCAGCACGATCAGCATCGGCAGCATGGACTTGAACGCGACCGTAAGTTCAAACGTATACGACGCGCCCTTCCCGTCCGTGACGTCGATCGTGACGACGCCTTCCCCGTAGGAAGCCGCGTCCAGATGCAGCGTGCTCCCTTCGACCGACGCGTGGATGGGCGAACCTTCCGACACCCTGACCGCGTACCGCAGTTCGTCGCCGTCGGAATCCACGAACACCTCGCCGAGTTCGATCGTATCCGCAAACGCTTCCGAAAGACTTCTCTTGGTGTACGAGTCTTTCAGTTTCTTATCCATTTTGATCTCCGACGCGTTGACCGCCAGCGTGAGCGGTTCGGATTCCATCGTGGCGTTTCGGAGATCCACCGACGCCCGGACCGTCCATTCCCCTGCCGTCGGGAGGCTGAGATTCCAAAGATACCCCTCGGAAGTGAATGCGGAGAGGTCGATGGATTCCGTTTCCGTCGCCCCTTCGGCGTTCTGCGCGGTGATCTGCACGGTTTTCCCGGAGAGATAGGACGGCACGTCGAGCGCTTCGCCGGTCACGGGATGCCGCAATGCCAAACGAAGGCTGAGGGCGTTGTCCGCCGTCCCTTCCTGAGAGAGGACAAGCGTCGGACCGACCACTTCGACGGTCTTTTCGCTTTCGACCTTGAACTGGGAGTGGGTCAGGACCGTCCGGACGGTGTAGACGCCGGGTGCGTCAAAGCTCACGTCGAAATCGAATCCGTCCCCCGCACCGTTGAGTTTCCCGTTCGCGAGCGTCTTTCCTTCCGTCGCCGTGTTCTTCACTTCCACGATCGCCGACGCCCCGTCCTCGGGCCTGTACAGACCCGCGGAGGTCAGGTGTTCGCTGTTTTCGCCGTTATAGATGGTCGCGTCGTAGCGGAGCCCGTCGCCGATATAGACCTTTCCGTCGGGGATGCTGTCGTGCAGCAGCAGGTCGAACAGGTAAATTTTCCGGGTGATGACCGTGCTGCGTTCGCCGGTGACGTAAAATTTCCAATCCCCGTCCATCGGCGAGATCAGCTTGACCGTCGCCGAACAGCCACGGCTGGAATAATTGACCACGCAGTAATCCTGATTGATCATGCTGCGGTCGGCGTCGCTGAGGTCGATGTCGGCGACCTTCACGCCGGACGGCGTTTCCACGCGGAGCGTATTGATCCGCGCCATGCTCGAAAGGCTGATATTCGCCTCCTTGACGGCCTGCCCGTAAATGCGGACGGAGAATTCGCTGGTCTTCTCCGGCGAGACGGAAAATTCCTCGACGTTATCGTCCAGACGGGAGTTCGGGAACAGGAAGGTATAGATTTCGTTGAAAACGCCGATCAGGTCGGCCGCTTCCTTGACGATATTGGTATTCTCCTCGCCGGAAAGGTCGGTCAGCAGGGTTTTATCCACCCCGTTGTTCACGTCCAGACCGATGCTGTAAACCGGCGTCCCTTCGCCCTTCAGCGCTTCGCTGACGCTCGACGCCTGCTTGCGGGACTCCTCGATCAATTCGTCGGTCGAAAGTTCGATCTTGCCGTCCGTAAAAAGAATAACAGCCTTACGCTCGACGTCGGACGCCGAAAGGACCTTCTGCGCCTGCGTGAGCGCGCCGCCGATGTCCGTTTGGTAATTCCAACAGGTGAAATCGTTCAGACCGTTTTCAAGAACTTTCTTCATATTATTTATGTACGCGTTCAGACCGTCCGGCGTCGCGACGTTCAGGCGGTCGAAAGACGTATAGATTTCCGAGTTGTACGGCACGACCGTGACATACAGATTCGCTTCCGTTGGATAATTGAAAACGAACTGATGCGCGGCTTCGACCGAAAGCCGGGTGCCGGACGCGTTGACCGGGTCGGACTGGTTCATGGACCCGCTGACGTCAAAAAGAAGAACCACTTCCACGTCCTGCGTGCCGCCGGTCCCCTCCGCCCGCACGGGGATCAACGCCGTCGGGACCATCGCAAGGACCAGCAGCAGGGAAAGGAAGGATCCAATGAATTTCAAGCAGACAGATTTTTTTCTCTGGCACATACGATCGTTACTCCTTGCTGTCAAGAAATGTTTTCTGCATCTCCGCGAACTGCCGCCGCACACGCACAGGGAACAACCCGCAAAAACAAAATTCCCGTTTGCCAGCGCTTCGCAGGTACCGAAATATCGGTTTCGGTCCCCGCCGGTCTGCGACGAAAAACCGCCAAATCCGACCGACAGCGCTAATATGTGCGCGGGACACAATTCCACCCAATTTATCTATTATGCGAAAACATTTTACCACGCTACGGATTATTTGTCAAGTAGGATTCGGGAAAATATTTCATATTTTTCCTATTTTTTATTTTACATTTCTTAAAGCATTGTCCACAACAAAATATTCGTGTGAAAGGACTTGACATTTTCGGAGCGACGTGGTATACTTTGGTTATATGTGCTCAAGTGTCACTTACTCGTTCCCCACGCGGGTCCCGCGGGAAAAGGAGAAGCGCCGATGACGGGAAAACTGCTGCTGGCGGTCAATCCGCGTGCCGGAAAGTCCGCCGCGAAGCGCCGCTTGCTCGAACTGGTCGAACTGCTGACCGACGGCGGATGCGAAGTGACCGTACTGCCGACCAAGCCGGGCGAAAAGACCCCGGAACGGATCTCCGCCCTGCTGAAAAGCGGACGGTTCGATTTTGTAGCCGCCTGCGGCGGGGACGGCACGCTGCACCTCGCGGTGGACGGCGTCCTGCGGTCCGGGACGAAGCTCCCGATCGGGTACCTCCCGTTCGGCAGCACCAACGATTTCGCCGCCTCGCTCGGCATTCCGACCGATTGGCGGAAAGCGGCGGAAGCGCTGCTGCGAGCGGAGCCGGTCCCGCATGACGTCGGACTGTTCAACGGCAGACCGTTCACCTATATCGCCTGCTGCGGGGCGTTCGCCGAAACCTCGTTCCACACGAGCCAGTCGCTCAAGAATCTGCTCGGGCATACCGCCTACCTGTTCAGCGCCCTGCCCGCCCTCTCCGAACTGCATCCGCTTTCGCTGGACGTGCGTTCCGACGACGGGGATTTCGCGGGTCCGTTCCTGTTCTGTGCGGTCGCGAATACGCGCAGCGTGGCGGGCATGGTGAAGCTCGGCGGGTCGCAGGTGAATTTTCAGGACGGGAAATTCGAGCTGCTGCTGGTGCGGTATCCGGCGAACCTGAAGGACGCGGGACGGCTCACGGCGAAGCTGCTCAACGGGGAGATCGACGACCCGCTGCTGCTCCTGCGCCACGTCACGTCCTGCAAGGTCACCGCGCAGGGACCGTACGCCTGGTCGCTGGACGGCGAGGACGGCGGAAAAGAGCCGATGTGCACGATTCATGTTGAAAAATGTGCCGTCGCGGTCCTGAAAAACGAAAAAAACCTCTTGACGGATTCCCTTTTTCCGTGTATAATTGACAGGTGAGAAAGAAAGGAAAGGATATACGCAAATGAATCTGACAAAAGCGACAAGCGCTGCGCGCTTCGTCCTGCTGTTGCTGGTCATCGCGCTGCTGCTGGCATTTTCCATCTTCGGCGTGTATATCTCCGACGACACGCAGCTCAAGGGCATCTTCGAGGAGGGTACGGTCCGCCTCGGTCTGGACCTCGCGGGCGGCTCCTCCATCACCTACCGTGCGGAAAGCAAGGACGGCACCGAGGTCAACGACAGCGGCATGGACGGAATGCTGGAAGTCATGCGGAACCGCCTTGACAACGCGGGTTACACCGAAGCGCTCGCCTACCTCTACGAGGACGATATGCTCGTCGTCGAACTGCCGAGCGTCGAAGATCCGACGGCGACGGCGGAAACCCTCGGACAGACCGCCTACCTCGAATTCTGCATCAGCGGGCAGACCGACCCGGTGCTGACCGGCGACGACGTCGAACACGCCGAAGCCGGGTACCGCAACGATACGAACGCCGGCACGGTACAGTACGTCGTCAACCTTGAATTCAACAGCGAAGGCGAGGACAAATTCGCCGAAGCGACGAAGTACTGTGCGCAGAACGGCACGACGCTCGACATCAAGGTCGACGGCGTGGTCATCTCCTCCCCGCAGGTCTCTTCCGAGTATGCCTCGACCGGCATCACCGGCGGCAGCGCGGAGATCTCCGGCTCGTTCACGGCGGAAGAAGCCGAAGCCCTCGCCAACAACATCGACGCGGGCGCTCTGGACTACAACCTCACGCTGGAGAACCAGACGACGGTCATGGCTTCCCTCGGCAGCGACGCGCTGCGCATCTCGCTGATCGCGGGCGCCATCGGGCTTGCGCTGGTCATGCTGTTTATGATCGCGTACTACCGCGTGCCGGGTCTGTGGG
>CANQVQ010000032.1 GCA_947627335.1 uncultured Clostridia bacterium
GTTGTCGTCCCATCCCAGGGGGTAGAAGACGTTCTTCCCCAGCATCCGCTGGTAGCGGGCGATCACGTCGGTCTGCCTGCGCGTTTCGCGCTTCCTGCCGACCTTCGCACGACCGCTGACCGACCGATTGCGGTGCGGTCCGCCCGTCGGCGCGTTGGTGATCTCCCCGCCCGCGGGGGGCAAAACCACGTTCCTGCGCTCCGCCGCGTACCTGCTTTCGACCGGTCCGCGCCCCTATCGGGTCGGCGTCGCGGACGAACGCGGGGAGCTCGATCTCCCGGACGGTCTGTGCGACCGGCTTACCGGCTGCGCGAAGGGCAGGGCGATCGAACTGCTGACCCGCACCCTCTCGCCGGAATACCTGCTCTGCGACGAGCTCGGCGTCGGCGAGGAAGCCCCCCTGCTCGCCGCACAGAACACCGGGGTCAAGCTGATCGCCTCGGTACACGGCGGGAGCGTGGAGGATGCACGGAAACGCCCGTGCGCCCGGACCCTGCTGGAGGCGGGGCTGTTCGGGTATCTGGTCGTGCTGGAACCGGGGTACCGGGTAAAGGTGCTGACGACGGAGGGGGAATTGCTGTGCGGCTGATCGGCGGACTGCTGCTCGTCGGAGCGTCCGCGGCGTGCGGGATCCTGCTGACCGGCGAAGCGAAAAGCGAGATCCGTGCGCTCGAAGCGCTGCTGGAACTGCTGCGCACGCTCTCCCGACGGCTGACATGGGGGCGCGACCCGCTGCGGACGCTGTTCGCCGCCTACCGCGACCCGTATTTGGAACGCGTCGGGTTCCTCCCCGCCCTGCGGAGCGCCGACGGACGCGCCTACCCCGCCGTCTGGTCAAAAGCGCTGCAAACCTTGCCGCTCCCGCCGGACGCACGGAAGGAAGCCGAAGCCCTCGGACCGTCCCTCGGTCGCCTGCCGCTGGACGCGCAGCTCGAACGGCTCGCGCTCTGCATCGACGCGCTGAGCGCCTGCCGGGACGTGCTCCGACAAACCACCGAGAAAAACCGCCGCAGCACCGTCGCGCTCTGGACGCTCGCCGGACTGCTCGTAGCGCTGCTGCTGCTTTGAAAGGAAGGACTTGCATTTGAACATCACACTGATCATTCGCATCGCCGGAGTCGGGCTGCTCGTCGCGGTCATCTGCCAGATCCTGCAAAAGAACGGGCGGGAGGAGCAGGCGACGTTCGTTTCGGTCGCGGGCGTCGTGGTCGTCGCGCTGCTGCTGCTGAGCGAGATCGCCTCCTTAGTTTCGGCGGTGCGGAGCGCCTTCGGGATATGAGCGCGGGACGGTATGAATCTGTTTTCCGTCTGCGGCTTTCTGCTCGCCGCCCTTTGCGTCAACCTGCTGCTGAAGCGCTTCTCCCCGGAGTTCGCGCCGCTGACCGCCGCTGCTTCCGGGCTGCTTCTGGCGGTCTATTTCCTGCGGGAAGCGGCAAATGCCGTGCAGACGTTGACCGGCATCGCCGCACAGCACGGGCTGGGCGGCTGGTTCAACCTGCTGCTCAAAGCGCTCGCCGTCGCCGTCGCCTGTCAACTGACGTCCTCGCTCTGCCGGGACTGCGGGGAAAGTGCGCTGGCGGAAAAAGCGGAGCTGGCGGGCAAGCTCGCCATCCTCGCCCTGACCCTGCCGGTCGTACGGCAATTGCTGGAACTGCTCTGAAACGGCTGCTGCTGCTCGCCCTGCTGCCGGTCCTGCTGTTCGCGCTCTGCGGATTTTCCGACGAAGAGCAGTCCCTCGCGGACGAGATCGGCACGGACGCGCTCTCCCACCCGACGCTGACCGAGGACGAACAGAACGGCGACGCGCCGATCGTGCTCTGGGACAAGATCGGCGACCTGCTGCGCGGCGGCGCCGGGGACGCACTGCAAAGCGCAGGCGTCAGCTTCGCTTCCCTGCTCGGCATCCTCGTGCTTTGCTCCCTGCTGCACGCCCTGCGAAGGCTCTCGAACACGACCGCCCTGTCCGAAGCGTGCGCGTTCGTAACCGCGCTCGCGCTTTCCGGCGTGTCCTACAGCCTGCTGTCCGACCTGTTTGAATCCACCGGACAAGCCCTGACCGCCTTCACCGAATACCTCTCGTCGCTCCTGCCGGTCTCTGCGTCGCTGCTACTCGCCGGCGGAAACGCCTCGGCGGCTGCCGCTTCGTCGGCGGGATTCTCCCTGTTCCTTTCGGTGGTCAGCCTGCTTTGCTCGTCGGTGCTGTTCCCGTTCCTGCAAATTTCCTTCGCGTCCGCCCTGCCCGGCACCGTGACGCTTTCCCCGATCTCCTCCCTGCTGCGAAACACCTCCGGGCTGCTGCTGGCGTTCCTGTTCTCGCTCCTCGGCTTCCTGCTGACCATGCAGACCTCCATCGCGTCCGCGGCGGACAGCGCGGTCTTCCGCACCGTGCGCTTCGCGTCCGGGATCTTCATCCCGGTCATCGGCGCTTCTCTCGGCGACGCCGCACGGACCATCGCGGGCAGCGTGTCCGTCATCAAGGGCACCGTCGGTGCGGCGGGGGTCGTGGTGACGCTCGCCATTCTGCTCCCGCCGCTTTTACGGCTGTTCGCGCACCGCCTGCTGCTTTCCCTCTGCGGCGCGCTCGCGAAGATGCTCGGCTGCGAAAAGGAAGGGCAGCTGCTGAGCGAATTGGGCAGCACGCTGAGCGTCCTGCTCGGACTGCTCGCCGGCGCGGAGGCCGTCGCGCTGCTTTACCTCTCGGTATTCGTCAAGACAGGAGCGTCCGTATGAATCTGCCGCTGCAAGGCTATTTTTCCATGCTGCTGACCGCCTCGGTACTCGGCGCGCTGTGCGCCGCGTTCGCCGGGAGCGCTTTCGAGAAGTATCTGCGCTACCTCGCGTCGCTGATCTGCATCCTGCTCGTGCTCGCGCCGTTCCGCTCGTTCGACGCGACCGCCCTGTTCCGAAACGACGTGGAAACCCCCGACGTTTCCCTGCCGGACGGGCTTTCCCTCAGGGAACGCGCAGGGGCGCAGGCGGAAAAGGAAATTTGCGCATGGATCTCCCAAAGCCTTTCCGAGCAAACAGGCATAACCCCCACGGAGGTCCGCATAGATATTGACTGGACGGTCGAAGACCCGGTCATCCGTTCCGTCGCCGTCCGGCTGCCGCCGGAATACGCCGACCGGACGGGGAAGGTCGCCGCGTGGATCGAAACCACCTGCGGCGTGCCGTGCAGCGTGACCGTCGAATGAAAGGAAAGGGGGCGTGCGCGGAAATGCCCGTAGGAGCCGGTTCGACCGGCGGATTTCTCGCCAAATGCAAACGGATCAAGGGAATGCCGTACCTGCTCCTGGCGCTCGCCGCAGGGCTGATCCTCCTGCTGCTCCCGGGCGGAAAAAGCGAACCGCAGACGGCGGAAAGCGCGCCGGACGCCGAAACCTACCGCCTCGCGCTGGAGCGGGAGATCGAGTCCCTGCTGCGCGAGCTGGACGGGGTCGCGGACTGCACGGTCGTGCTGACCCTTTCGAGCGGGTACGAATACACCTACGCCACCGATCAGAAGGTCCGCGAGCAGTCCGACGGCAAGGAAACCGAAAAAACGGTCGTCCTCGCCGAGCAAAACGGCGACGAAAAGCCGCTCCCGCTGCGGGAAAAACAGCCGGTGGTCTGCGGCGCCGCCGTGGTCTGTCCGGGGGCGGACGAGGGGGTGCGGAACCGCATCGCGGGGCTGCTGCGTGCGCTGTTTTCGCTGGAGGACCCCGCCATCAGCATTCAAAGTTAAACCATACCATCAACCTACAGGAGGCAGTATCATGAAGTTCAAGCAAAAACTCTCGTCCGGCGTCCAAAAGGTCCGCGAGAAGCTCAAAACCGTCAACGCCAAGCGCCTGCTCGCGTCCCGCACGTTCCTCGTGTGCAGCTGCGCCGTGCTTATCGCCGCAGCCGTCGGCATCAGCGCGTTGGTCGGCAGGACGACGGCGGAACCGGGCGACGAATCCGAAAGCGGCAAGCTGCTCGGCAACTCCGTGCTGGTGGGCGAGGAGCTTTCCGGCGTGCAGGACGTCAGCCAGAGCGCCTCGGACGTCAGCGACACGCTCGGCGAATCCGACGACCTGCTCGCCGTCACCGTGCTGAACCGCTCGGCGGTCCGCGAGGACGCGATGGCGGTACTGCAAGGCATCGCGGATAACCCCGACGCCCTGCCGGACGAACGGGAGGACGCCCTCGCGCAGATCTCCGAGATCATGGACGACATGGCGGCGGAAGCCAGCATCGAAACGGTCGCCCTCGCAAAGGGCATTCCCCAGTGCGTCGCCGTCATTTCCGGCGAGAACTGCAGCGTCATCGTCGACAGCGCGGAACTCAGCGAAGCGGAACGTGCGCAGATCGTCGAGATCGTCTACGAGCAGAGCGGCATCCTGCCGATCGGCATCAAGGTCATCCTCACCCAGCAGCAGGACGCTGCCGCATAAACCTCATATACCTGACAGGGAAGCCCGACGTGCGGGCTTCCGTTTTTTTTTTTGTAAAAAATGCGTTTCGGGCTGAAAATTCCCTTGCATTCCGCCCGCTTTTCTGGTAAAATGAAAGAAAATAGGGGAAATCTATCCAAAAGAGCAAAAAAGGGGAAAGCGAACCGATGAAACCGCAAAAACGGACGCAGGTCAGCAGGGGTGCGTGGATGACGTCCCTCGCCGTTTTCTGCGTCCTGCTCGTTTTTCTCGCCATCGCCTGCGTGTCCAGCGCAAAGGATACGCTCGCCCAGCAGCCGGTCGCCTTGCCGCCGCCGGTCGTATCCGTGCCGCCGCAATCGTCGCCCGCCGTTTCGCTCCCGCCGGAAAGCAGTTCGCCCGGGGCGGAACCGTCCGTCGGTCCCACCCTGACGTCCGACGAAACCTCCGAACCGGCGGTCGCCGAGCCGGAGTTCCGCACGCCCCTCGCGGGAGAAACCGTCCTCGGCTCGTACCGACAGAACGGCGTAAACCTGCGCGTTTCGCAAATCACGCGGGAGGAGCTGAAGATGTTCGTCTGCGAATTCTTCCTGGATTCGCCGGAACTTCTGCACACGGCGCTCGCCGGCGGGAAGATCACCGGGCGGCAGTACACCTCCAAGATCGCACGCAGCGTCGGCGCGGTCCTCGCGGTCAACGGCGACTTCTGCGGCTACCGCACGAACGGCATCATCATCCGCGAGGGCGAAGTCCTGCGGGACAGCCCCGCCGATTGGGACCTGCTTTATATCGACCGGGACGGCGACCTGCGGTACGGCGTTTCCGATTCCTTTGACGCGGACCGCCTCGTCGCGGACGGGGTGCGGCAAAGCTGGTGCTTCGGTCCGCTTCTGGTCGCCGACGGGAAAAAGGTCGAGGAGATGAACCGACCCGGTCTCTCCGCCAGCCATCGCGAACCCCGCACCGCCATCGGGCAGCTCGGTCCGTTGCATTATCTGCTGTTCGTCGTGGATGCCATTCGCGACGACGACCAGGTCATCGGCGGTATGTCGTTCTCGACGCTCGCCGACACGCTCGTCGAACTCGGCTGCGTCACCGCCTACAACCTCGACGGCGGCGGCTCGACCACGCTCTATTTCAACGGCGAAGTCATCAACGAGCCCTGCGTCAACGGGGAACGCCCTGTCAGCGACATCATCTACCTGCAGTAAAACGGGAAGGAGGTCCTTCGCATGGAGTCCGTCGCGCTCATTCCGGCGTATAAACCCGAGGAAGCGATGCTGCAGTTCCTGCAGGCGCTGCGGGAGCATTTCGGGGTCATCGTCGTCGTCAACGATGGAAGCGGCGACGCATACGACGCCCTGTTCGACCGCGTCCGCGAACTGGGAGCGACCGTGCTCGACCATGCGGTCAACCTCGGCAAGGGACGTGCGCTCAAGACCGGGCTGAACCACATCCTGCACACCTACCCGGACTGCGACGGCGTCATCACCGCCGACTGCGACGGACAGCACGCCGTCGAGGACATCCTCGCCGTGCGGAACGCCCTGCGGGAACACCCGGACCGCCTGATCCTCGGCGAACGGCGGTTCACCGGCAAGGTCCCCGCCCGTTCCCGTGCCGGCAACGGCTCCATGCGCTTCCTGTTCGCCCTCTCGACCGGCACGAAGCTCTACGACACGCAGACCGGTCTGCGCGGACTGCCGCGTTCCCTCCTGCCGGAACTGCTGCGCGTCCCCGGCGAACGGTACGAATACGAGATCAATATGCTCCTGCGGCTCCCGGAATGGAACGTCAAGCCGCTGGAAGTCCCGATCCAAACCATCTACCTGCAGGAGAACCGGAGTTCCCATTACCATCCGCTTCGGGATTCCGCCCGCATTGCCGCCCGTATGCTGCTCTTTTCGATGGGCGGTCTGCTCTCCTACTTCGTGGATTACGGGGCGTTCCTGCTGTTCCTGTTCCTCGGTCTGCCGGAGTGGGCGTGCTTCGGGACCGCACGGGTGCTCAGCAGCACGTTCAACTACCTTATCAACTCCCGCGTGGTCTTTCGCGGACGCCGGACCAAGCGGACCGTGCTGCGGTACTACGCGCTCGCCCTGTTCGTCCTGCTGCTCGGCATGGCGGTCCTGCGCCTGACGAACGCGCTGAACGCGCCGCTGCTTATCAAGGTCGCCTACGACCTCGTCATGTATGTGTTCAATTACTTCGTCCAGCGGGACTTCGTGTTCCGGGAAAAATCATAGGAGGTCCGTATGCCATCCGCAAGCCTTTTCGGGCTGACCGCGAACGGGGTGCTCGTCGCGCTTGCGTCCGCGCTGGCGCTGCTTGCCGCCTGCCTGTTCGCCGCAAAGACCCGCACGGTCGATTGGCGGCTGCTGCTGTTCGCCTCCCCGTTCGCGCTCGCGTTCGGCTTTTTGGGGGCTCGGCTGTTCTACGTCCTGTTCAACCGTGCGCTGTACCGCACATGGGCGGACGTTTTCGCCTTCACGGACGGCGGATATTCGCTGTTCGGGGGGATGATCGGGGTCGGCTTGGCGATCACCGCCGTCCTTCTGCTCCGCCGGGAGCGGAAGTCTCTCCTGCCTGCGCTGGACGCCGCCGCGTTCGGCGGAGCGCTCGGCATCGCGGTCGGACGGTGGGGCAACCTGATCAACCAGGAATGTTACGGGGATTTCGTGCAGTCCCCCGCCCTGCGGCGCTTCCCGTTCGCCGTATATATCGACCTGTACGACGATTACTGCATCTCGCTCTTTCTGCCGGAAAGCCTGCTTTGCCTGTGCCTGTTCCTCGTCCTGCTGCCGAGCCGCTCGCGGGACGTGCGCCCCGGGAGCAGACTGTTCTGGTTTTTGACGTGGTACTGCGGCGCACGGGTGCTGATCGAAAGTCTGCGGCAGGACAGTATGTATATCGGGTTCGTGCGCATCTCGCAGGTGATCGCGGCGCTGACGCTGCTCCTGCTGTTCGTCGTGCTGCTCGTGCGCAAAGCGCGGTTCATGGGGTTCCACGCGATCGACTTCGGCGCGAGCGTGGCGTTTCTTGCCGCCATCGGGACCGGGTTCTGGGCGGAATTCTACATGGGTTCGGAGTCGCGGTTCGGCAACCTGCTGCTGCTCGCCGGCGCGGCGGCGGCGCTCAGCGGGATCCTGACGGCGGAATACCTCGCCCTGCAGCACGAACGCCGTCGCCTTTTCCCCGATCTCGCGTGACGGATTTTTCGGTCAAGGCTTTCCGAGCAAAAAAAGGCAGTGCATTTCGCACTGCCTTCGTTTTTTTGCGTTTTACGGCATTTTCGTCACGGTCAGGGAGAGCCGACGCGTGCCCGCGTCGTACACGACCGCGAGCAGACGTTCTCCGTCCAGCTGCGCGACGTACGGCGAACCGCCGTCCGACGGGATCCCGAGCGTTTGCAGATACCCGTCCAGCCCGTCCGCCGGAAATTCCGCAAGGTAGACCGTCAGCGCCGTTCCGCCGTTCCCGCCGCTGACCGACAGCACCTCGCCCTGCTCGGGCGACGCGACGCCGGCGAGCAGTTCGTCGTCCGGCCAGCCGGACAGCGTCGTCCCGCCGCCTCCGCCGCGGATCAACAGCACCACGATCGCGACGGCGATGACCAGAGCGGCAGCGCAGGCGCACAGCCCGACGCGCCCGCCGCCGGTCTTGAAGAATTTCGACAGTTTTTTCCGCCGGGAAGCGTTCGGAGACGCAGATTCGGGGGTCTGCGCCGCAGGCGGGTCAACCACCGGGGTGTTCCTTTCCGCCGCCATTGCCTCAGAACTTCTCCTGCCGCCACTTGACGATAAACAGAGCGGCTGCGCCGCCGACCGCCACGAACGCGATGACCAGAGCGACGATCAGACCGGCATACGAATGCCCCTCTTCCTCGCTCCCTTCGGACGGTTCCGCGTCGGTACCGAACGACGGGGCGGATTCCCCCGTGACGTCGCTGCTGCTGTCGTCGCCGCCGCTGCTGCTGTCCTCGGAGGAGGTGTCTCCATACGCTTCCGTCGCGTGGACGACGACCGCCTGCAAATTGGACTTCTCGTACGCCATCGGCACCATCCAGCCGTCCGTCCCGACCCCACTGCGTCCGGCGGACTGCAATTGCTGTTTCTCCCCGACCTTCTTGCTGATCATCAGCTCGGCCACGCGACCGACGCACCCCATTCCGAGGTCCTTCATCTCGAAGGAGATCATCGACCCCGTCGGGAATTCGAGCGTATCCGGCACGGTGAAGCAGAGGAAGGATTCGTTGCCTTCGATTTCGTCCCCCTCCAGGTATTTCTTGATGGTTTCATAGTTGCTGCCGGTGTTGACAGCCGTCGCGTCGAGCAGAACGAAGCTCCGATCCGTCGGGAAGCCCGTGACCTTCTGCCCCGCGGGAATGTACCAACGGACGAACGTGGCTTCCAGCACGACGTACTTGCAATCGTCGGTCGTGAGGGTATTGATCTTGTCGAAAACGCTCTTTTCGATCTTTTTGCCCCGCACGTCGATCGTAATGTTGCCGTCCGCACCGACCGTCCAGTTGACATTCCCGGCGGTCACCGTGTCGGACGTAGTTTCCTTTTTCTTGAAGGTGATGCTGACGGTCATGTCCTTGGCGATATTCCGCAGGTCGTAATTCCCGCCGGAAATGTTGACCGCACTGCCGTCCACGAGGAACGCGTCAAGCTCGTGCTCCGCGTCCGGCGTGACCCAGAACGACAGGTTGCTCCCGGCCTCGGCTTCGACGGTCTGCGACTGACCGGAAGCGATGTTCGTGCCGCCTGCGCTCACGGTACCGCCCTCGGAAACGCTGACGGTCACATGGAAATTGCCGGGGATCTGCTCCGCCGGGACGAAAAACGCTTCCATCGTCGTCAATTCCGTGACGCGAAGCGGGAAGCTGGTCGAAAGCTGACGCGAAACGCCGTCCTGCACCAGTCTTCCGAGCGCGTAGCCGGTCTCCGCGGAGAACTCGAACTGCACACGCTGACCGGATTGGTCGGTATTGTAGACCATGATCGACTGCGTGACCGTATTGTCCGCAGACCCCGTCACGGCGGTCCCGTTGACCGTGACCGTGCCGGCGCCATGCACCGTGACCTTCACCTCGACCTGATCATACGGGTCGGACGACGTATCGGACGACGTATCGGAAGAAGTGTCGGACGACGTGTCGGAAGAAGTGTCGGACGACGTGTCGGAAGAAGTGTCGGACGACGTATCGGACGACGTGCCGGACGACTGCTCCTCGACGGTAATGACCACGGCGTAATCGGCTTTGACGCTGGAGATGGAATAATTCCCGGCGCTCCCGGGGATCGGCAGACCGTACGCCGTCACGCTGCTCACTCGGTATCCCTCGTCGGCGACCACGCGGAACGACACGGACTGCCCGTCGTCCACCTCGATCGACGTCGCGGACATACCGGAACCGTTAAAATAGACCTGAACGTGCTCGCCCTGCACGCGGACCGTATGTTTTCCGGTCGGTTCCGCGGAGGAACTGCCGGAGGATTCCGACGGAGCTTCCGAGGAGCCGGTGCTTTCCGAGGGCGCCGAGCTTTCGTCGGACGAATCGCTCGACGAAGTTTCAGACGATTCCGAAGGACCTGGGTCCACCGGTTCCGCCAGGACGGCCGCCGTCACCGTAAACAGCAGCACCGCCGCCAGCAGAAGGGACAGGCACAGTTTGACATATCGGGTCATGGAATTTCCCTCCAAACCTTTCACAATGGATTTTCTGCTCTGCAAAGATGGTTGTCCAGAATTGTTCTTTCTATTTTAGCACGTTCGCGAACCGATTCAAAGATATAAATTGAAAACAAATTATGAACGGGCGCTTACCGCTGGACGAAATACGCCCGGTACCACACCAGAAACATGAAAACGCACCAGATCTGCTTCCAATTGTCCCGCTTGCCGCGCCGATGCTCGTCGAGCAGCTGCAGCAGGCGGTCGGTGCGGAAAAACTTCGCCGCGTAGTCCGAGGAGAACGCCTCGCGCACCTCCTCCGCGTACCGATCCTCCCGCAGCCATGCGCGGACCGGCACCGGGAACCCCAACTTCCGCTTACGGGCGACCGCACCGGGGATATGCCGTTCCGCGGCACGCCGCATGGCGACCTTGGTTTCCCCGCCGCCGACCCGGTACCGCACCGGGATGCGCGACGCGAGGGCGAACACCTCGCGGTCCAGAAACGGCACCCGCAGTTCCAGACTGTTCGCCATGCTCATTTTGTCCGCCTTCAGCAGGATGTCCCCCATCAGCCAGGTGTGCATATCGATGTACTGCATCTTGGTCACCGGGTCCATTCCGCGCAGCTTCTCGCGGTAGGGCGCCGTCAGCGCCGCCGGGTCGCCGCTTTTGCCGTCGTAGCGCAGCAGCAGGCGTTTTTTATAGGCTTCGCTCATTAGGTTGGTGTTGCCGATGTACCGCTCCTCGATCGGGCGGGACCGCCGGATCAGGAAATTCGCCCCCCGCATACGCGGAAAGCGCTCGCCGACCTTCCCAAGCCCCCGGCGCAGGAACGCGGGCAGCCTGTCGTACCACGAGACCGTGTACGGCTCCCGATAGACGTTGTATCCGCCGAAGAACTCGTCCGCACCCTCGCCGGACAGACAGACCTTCACGTCCCGCACCGCGTCCCGGTTCAGGAAGTACAGTGCGGCGCCCGCCGCGTCCGCAAGCGGTTCGTCCATATGGTACTGGATCTTCGGCAGGGCTTCCCAGTATTCCTCCGGGGTGATCTCGCACACCCGGTTTTGAACCCCGATCTCCGCCGAAAACGCCTTGGCGTACTCGGCTTCGTTGTAACTGCGGTCGGCAAAGCCCACCGTGAAGGTCTTGTCCACGTTCGCGATGCAGGCGACGTAGCTGGAATCCACGCCGGAGGACAGGAAGGAACCGACCTCCACGTCGCTGATCTTGTGCGCACGGACCGAATCCGCCATGACGCGGTCGATCTCCTCCACCCAATCCTGCTCCGACGGCGCCTCGTCCGGCGAAAACACCGGCTCGAAGTACCGCTCGACGGTCAGTTCCCCGTTTTTCCAGCGCAGGCGGTGCCCGCCGAGCAGTTTATACACCCCGCAGAAGAAGGTTTCGTTCCCCGGCGAATACTGGCAGGACAAATAGAGCGGAAGCTGTTTTTCGTTGCATTCCTTGCGGAACCCCGGGTGCGGCAGGAACGCCTTGATCTCGCTCGCGAACAGGAATTGCCCGTCCCGGTCGTAATAGTAGAACGGCTTGATGCCGAACGGGTCCCGTGCGGCAAACAACGTCTGCTCCGCCCGGTCCCAGATCGCAAACGCGAACATCCCGCGCAAATGCTCCGGCAGGGATTCGCCCCACGCCTCGTAGCCGTGCAGCAGCACCTCGCTGTCCGAATGGGTGCGGAACGTATGCCCCGCGCCGACAAGCTCCTCGCGCAGCTCCCGATAGTTGTAAATTTCCCCGTTGAACACCAGCACCAGCCGCTCGTCCTCGTTGTACAACGGCTGTGCGCCGCCCGCGAGGTCGATGATGGAGAGCCGACGGTGCCCGAGCGCGACCCCTTCGTCGCAGAAGTAGCCCTCGCCGTCCGGTCCGCGGTGCGCGATGGCGTCCGCCATGGCGCGGACGACCGTTTTCCTGTCCCCGCCGTTCGGAAGCGCACCCGTAAATCCGACGATTCCGCACATATCCCTTTTCCTTTCCTTTTTACGCTTTCGCGTCGTACCAACGCTTGCCGACTCCCGCCGACACCAGCAGCGGGACCGCGAGCGCCGCCGCGCCCGCCATCTCCCGTTCGAGGATCTCCCGCACCTGCTCGGACTCAGACGCGGGACATTCGACGATAAGCTCGTCGTGGATCTGCAGGATCAGCTTCGCCTGCAGCCCGGCGTCCGCGAGCGCATCCGACACGCGGATCATCGCGACCTTGATCAGGTCCGCCGCCGTCCCTTGGATCGGGGTATTGCGGGCGACCCGTTCGCCGAACGCCCGACGGACCCGGCTCTTATCGGACAGCTCCGGGACCTCCCGCCGCCGCCCGTAGAGCGTTTCGACGTAGCCGTGCTCCCGCGCAAACGCCTCCATCTGCTCCATAAAGCCACGGATCGACGGATATTTCGCGAAATAATTCTGGATATACGCCCGTGCCTGACGGACCGTGATGCCGAGGTCCTTGGAGAGTGAAAACTCCCCGATCCCGTACAGGATCCCGAAATTGACCGCCTTCGCGGACTTCCGCATCTCCGGCGTGACCTCCTCCGGCGGGACGCCGAACACCTGCGACGCCGTCGCCGTGTGAATGTCCGCGCCGGACCGGAACGCCTGGATCAGCGCCTCGTCGCCCGAAACGTGCGCGAGGATCCGCAGTTCGATCTGCGAATAGTCCGCGTCGACCAGCACGCACCCCTCCTCGGCGACGAAGAACTTCCGCAGCTCCCGCCCCTTCTCCGTGCGGACCGGGATATTCTGCAGGTTCGGCTCGGCGGACGACAGCCGCCCGGTCAGGGTCATGGTCTGCTTGAACGTCGTATGCACCCGCCCGTCCGGGGAGAGCACCTTGAGCAGACCGTCCCCGTAGGTGCTTTTGAGCTTGGCGGCCTTGCGGTATTCGAGAATTTTTTCGACCAGCGGGTCGTAAACGGCGAGGCTTTCGAGCGTTTCGGCGTCCGTCGAGTAACCGGAACGGATCTTCCGGCGGTGCGGCAGTCCGCGCTCCTCGAACAGCACCTCCCCCAACTGCTTGGGCGAACGGATGTTGAACGTATGCCCCGCGAGGGCGTAGATCTCCTGTTCGAGCGCTTCGACCTCCCGCCCGAGCGATTCGTTGAACTGCTCCAGCCCTTCCCGGTCCAGCCGGAACCCGGTGCGTTCCATGTTCGCCAGCACCCGTGCCAGCGGAAGCTCCACCTCGTCGTACAGCCTTTCCAACTGCGGCGTGAGATCCGCCCGCAGCCGTTCCCGCATCGGCAGGAACCACTCCGGCGACGGCTGATCCGGCACGACCGTCCCGACCGGCAGGCAGCGCGACGCCGCGCCCGCGAACGAAATGCCGTTGTCGGCGGGGGACGCGAGGTAGGCGAGCAGGGATACGTCCTCCGGCTTCGCGCACAGCTCCAGCCCGTGCGCCCAGAACAGGTGCAGGGCGTCCTTGACCGACCAGAACACCGGCGTCTGCCCTTCCTCCAGAAGCGGGGAAACGTCCTCCCAGCGGCAGACGTATCCGCGTTCGCCGTCGCAGACGCGCACGTCCTGCTCCGTCGGAAGCAGTGCGAGCGGACGACCACAGAGCGAACGGACGGCGTCCGCGCCGATCGGCTCGTAGGGCATCGTCGGGCGGTTCTCCGCCGCTTCGCGCTTCCGCGGCGTCGGGTCGGGCGGCAGCTGTTCGAGCAGGCGGCGGAATTCCAATTCGGTATACAGTTCCCGCAGAGCCGGGACGTCCGGGTCGCGGAACATATACGCTTCCGGCGAGCGATCGACCGGGGCGTCCAGCCGTATCTCCGCGAGGAAGCGGGACGTATAGGCGGACTCCTTGCCCGCGATCAGCTTCTCCCGCATGGCTCCGCGGACCTCGTCGAGGTGCGCGTACACGCCCTCCAGATCCCCGTACGCGGAAATCAACTGCCGTGCGCCCTTTTCCCCGATCCCGGGCACGCCGGGGATATTGTCCGACGCGTCCCCCTGGATCGCCTTGACGTCGATCAACTGCCGGGGCGACACCCCGTCCCGCTCAAAAATTTCCCGCACGCCGAACACCTGCGTGCCGTCGTTCGTCGCGAGATGCACCCGCACCCGCTCCCCGATCAGCTGGAAGCTGTCCCGGTCGCCGGTCACGAGCACGACGTCGGTCCCGCGTGCGGAAAAGGCGGCGGAAAGCGTGCCGAGCAGGTCGTCCGCCTCAAAGCCGACGCATTCCAGCACATGAAAGCCCATCGCTTCGGCGACCCGCTTCGCGTAGGGCAGCTGCAGCGCCAGATCCTCCGGCATCCCCTTGCGCTGCGCCTTGTAGAAGGCGCACGCCTTGTGGCGGAAGGTCGGCTCCCGACGGTCGAACGCGGCGACCGCGTAGGCGGGTCGTTCGGGCAGTTCCGAAAGCGCCTTGCGCAGGATATTGACGAACCCGAACACGGCGTTCGTCGGCAGTCCCGCACGGTTCGACAGCGGTCGCACGCCGTAGTACGCCCGGTTGAGGATGCTGTTCCCGTCCAATACGATCAACGTTTCCATGCGCGTTGCGTCCTTTCCGCCGAACCGCCGTCGGCAAACACATTTTCACGAACCTATTGTAGCACAAACACCCCCGTCGTGTCAAGGGGACGGCGAAAAAACACCGTATTTGCGCGCCCCGATGAAATGCGAAGGACGACCCGGCGCACCGCCGCATCGTCCCTTGCGATTCCAAACCGTTTTGTTCTTTTTTGCGGGATCCTTCAGCGCTCCTCGCGGAAGTAGGACAATCCGAGCGCGGCGGGACCCTGATCCCCCTTGCGCCGACGCAGATTGACCAGAATGAGCACGAGAATCGTGATGACATACGGCAGCATCCGCATCAGATCGGTCGAAACCGTGATGCCGAGCAGCTGCGGCAGGTAGACGTACGCCCAGTAGCAGAATCCGAAGATCAGCGACCCCCAGAGCAGGTTCAGCGGCTTCCAGAGCGCGAAAATGACCAACGCGACCGCCAGCCAGCCGAACGCTTCGAGCGTATACACGTCCGCCGTCGACCACGCGCCGCTCTTGAACTCCATCACGCAGAACACCGACCAGCCCCGCCCCGATCGAGGACGCGAGGTAGCGGTATTTTGTCACGCTGATCCCGGCGGCGTCCGCCGTGCCGGGGTTTTCGCCGACGGCGCGCAGGTGAAGCCCCGCACGGGTGTGGTAGAGGAACAGCGACAGCACAATGACCGCCCCGATCGTCACGTAGAGCATGAACCCGTACCGGAAGAACACTTCGGAAGCCCAGCCGAGCTTCTCCGAAAGGAACGGGATCTTCGCGGTGAACACGCGGAAGGCGGCTTCGCAGCGAACGTTGCCGCTTTCGGACTTGATGAAATAATAGGAAAGAAATTCCGCAAGCCCACAGCCGAAGATCGTCAGCACCAGTCCGACGACGTTCTGGTTGATGCGCAGGCTGACCGTGAAGAAACTGTAGAGCAGCCCGAGCAGCATCGCCGCGAGGAAGGAACTCCCGAGCGAGATCAGCAGGATCAGCACCACCGACGGCTCCTCCACCGCGTTGCAGTAGGAATAGACCGTGATGAAGCCCGCCGACGCGCCGACGCACATGGTTCCCGGCGTACCGAGGTTGAGCGACCCCGCCTTTTCGGTCAGCAGTTCACCGAGGGCGGCGAGCGCGAGGAACGCGGCGAACGGGACCGCCTGCTGCACCCAGCCGAGAATACTGGTCCAGATCATACCGTTTCCGCCTCCTTTCCGGCGTGCGAGCGCAGGATCCGATACCGGATGAAGAACTCGCTGCCGATGACGACCAGCAGCATCACGCCGACCATCACGTCCGCCGCCGGCGCGGAGAAGCCGATCGTGCCGTAGGTATTCGACATCAATGCGGCGCCCTTCTCAAGCGCGACGACCAGCAGCGCGACGCCCGCCATGGTGAACGTGTTGAACTTGGAGAGCCACGCGACGATGATGGCGGTAAAGCCGTATCCCTCCGTCATATCCGTGGAAA
>CANQVQ010000033.1 GCA_947627335.1 uncultured Clostridia bacterium
CTGTTCCCGTTCGTCGTGTCCGCCGCCCCAGCCGGCGCCTCTGTGGCGACCGACCGCGTCGATCTCGTCGATAAAGATGATACAGGGAGCGGTCTTTTTCGCGGTCTCGAACAGGTCGCGCACACGGGACGCGCCCACGCCGACGTACATTTCCACGAAATCCGAGCCGGAGATGGAATAGAACGGCACGCCGCTTTCCCCGGCGACCGCTTTGGCAAGCAAGGTCTTCCCGGTGCCCGGAGGACCGATAAGCAGAACGCCCTTCGGGATCCGTGCGCCGAGGTCGGAAAACTTATCCGGCTGCTTGAGGAACTCGACGACTTCCCGCAGTTCCTCCTTTTCCTCGTCCGCCCCCGCGACGTCGCGGAAGAACACCTTGTTCTTTTCGTCCGAGCCGAGTTTGGTACGGGCTTTGCTGAACGAATTCATCCGACCGCCAAGCCCGCCGGTGCCCCCTTTGGACGTTTTGGCGATGAAGAACCACCAGAAAAAGCCGAGCATCACCAGCACAAGCAGGTACGGCAGGAGCTGAACCCAGATGGAAACCGCCTGGGATTCATAATCAAAGGTAGTAAGGGTGCCGTTCGCCAGTTGGCGGCTGATCTCCTCGCCCAAATCCTCGTAGAACAGCCCGACGTCCCGCAGTTCGTGTTCATAAACGACGTTGTCCTTGGTGAGGAAGGTCAGGACGTTGCTTCGATCGACCTTGAATTCGACGACCTGCTCCGCACGGAACATCTGCAGGACTTGGCTGTACGGGACCTCTTTCGCCCCGCTGCCGCTCATCAACGCACTGACGCAAAGGATCGCCAACGCGATCACGACGATCCAAATGATAATGGATTTTCCATTTCTTTTCATCGGCTTTCATACCACCTTTCGGGCATTCTTTCGGCAATTTCCACCCGTACAATAAAGGACGCGGCGGTTTCTCCCCGCCGGCAGGCGCGGTCCGCGACCCCGACGAACGGGACGCACAGGACCCCTTGCGCATCTGCAAGCAGCGGAACGGCGTCCCGGACGGAAACAGGAAGCCCGCTTTCGGAAAATAGTTTCTTCACGCTCCGGTTCACCCCGCGCAGGCGCAGGCGGTCGCCGGGACGGCGTGACCTATATTGAATCATGCCACAAATTTCCGCGCAAGACAAGGGAAACTCTGTGGATAAATTGTAAATAAATTCCCCGTCGCCGCCAGTTTTCGGCATTTTTTCCCCGTCGGACGCGACGGTCAGACGCACCGCACCGCCGCAAAGCAGGGTTTCGCCCGTGTGGAGTTCCCCCGGTTCCAAAGCCGGGAGCGGCGGAACGACCCGTTCAAAACGCAGTTTCCCGCCCTTGAGCAGGGCGCGGTACCCGCCCGGCAGACCGACGACGCCGTCCCTCCCCCGCTCCGCGAGGTCGCAAAGGGCGTCGAGGTGCGGGAAGCAGAGGGTCTTCCCGGTGCAGACCGCGTAATTCCGTGCGGCGACACGCCGAAACAGCGCCGGGGGAAGCCCCGAAACGTCCTGACACGCGTCATACGGCGGCAGGAGCGAGCGCAGGAACGCTTCGTCCTCCGCGGCACAGCGCGACAGCCGAAAAAGCGAATCGACGACGGCGGGATTGACCTGTTCCATCGCCGGAAGCAGCGTATGACGCAGGTAGTTGCGTGTGTAGCGTTCGCTGTCGTTGCTGGAATCCATGCAGTACGGCACGCCGCGTTGCTCCGCGTACGTCCGCAGTTCCGCACGGGTCAGCGGCAGGAACGGTCGAAGGTATTTTCCGCGTCGGGACGGGATCCCGCAAAGCCCGCCGACCGCCGTGCCGCGCAAAAGGCGGAACAGCACGGTTTCCGCCTGATCGTTTTTATGATGTGCAGTTGCGAAGAAATCGATTCCCTCTTTTTCCCCGAGCGCGTCGAACCACGCGTACCGTGCGTCCCGCGCCGCTTCCTCGAGCGATTTTCCGCTCGCCTTCGCGTCCGCCGGGACGTCGGCGCTGCCGGTGTGGAACGTCACGCCGAGCGACGCGCAGACGGAAGCGCAGAACGCTTCGTCCCGGTCCGCTTCCTCCCCGCGGATGCGGTGATTGAAATGGCAGGCGGAAAGGCTGATCCCTGTTTCCTCCCGCAGTTCGGCAAGCGTCCGCAGCAGCACCGAGGAATCCATTCCGCCGGAAAAGCACACGCATACGCGCATCCCTTCGCCGACGCCGTTCTCCCGCAGACAGGACAGGACGGCTTCCTCCGCCCTACTGCGCCGACGCATCCTGTTCCTCCCGTTCGTCCGAGGTCACGAAGCGGAAATATTTGCCGTACCACGCCAGACGCACCCGCCCGGTCGAGCCGTGGCGGTTCTTCGCGACGATGCAGTCGCACATCTCGTGGTCGGACAGGTCGTCCGCAGACTGCTCCGCGACGCGGTAATACTCCGCACGGTGCAGCAGCAGGACCACGTCCGCGTCCTGCTCGATGGCGCCGGAATCACGCAGATCGGTCAACGTGGGTTTGCGATGCTCCTCGGTCTGGCTCTTTTGGTCCTTCGGACCGCGTGAAAGCTGGGAGCAGAGAATGACCGGCACGTCGAATTCCTTCGCGAGGACCTTCAGCGCGTTCGTGATCCCCTGAATCTCCAGAACACGGTTTTCCCGATTCTTTTTATCCTCGCCGTGCATCATTTGCAGGTAATCGATCACGACCAGACCGAGGTTCTTGAGCTTGCGGAGCTTGGTCTTCATGGCCGTGACGGTGATCTGCGAGTCGTCGTCGATCCAGATCTCCGTTTCGTTCAGGACCGACATCGCGTCCCCGAGCCGCCGCCAGTCGTCGTCGGACAGTTTGCCGTCCCGCATACTGTAACTGTCGATCAGCGCTTCCGAGCAGAGCAGACGGGAGGAAAGCTCCTCCGTCCGCATCTCCAAAGAGAAGATGGCGACGTCCTTGCGGGTGCTCTTGGCGACGTTGCAGGCGATATTCAGGGCGAACGTGGTTTTTCCCATGCCCGGACGAGCGCCGACGATGATAAGTTCCCCGCCGCCGAGTCCGGCGAGGACGCGGTCGAGCTTTTCGTAGTTCGTGCGAAGCCCCGCCAGGGCGTTCGGGTCGTTCTTGAGCAGGAGCAGTTGGTCGTAGTTCCGCAGGATCGCGTCACGGATATGGTCGAAATTCCTGTCGTACTTCCGATCGGCGATCTGCGCGAGGCTGTTTTCCGCTTCGGCGATCTGTTCGCCCGCGTCGCCGACTTCGCTGAACGCCCGCTCGGAGATCTTCTGCGACACGTCGATAAGCGCACGAAGCAGCGCCTTGTCCCGCACGATATGGGCATATTCCACGATATTCGAGGCGCCCGTCGCCTGATCGATAAGGGTCGTGATGTATTTTGCGGCGTCCCCCTCGGTATAGGTGCCCATGCGGGTGAGCGTGTCGATCAGCGTCACGACGTCCACCTGCCGGTCGTCCAGGAACATTCGGATCAACGCAGAAAAGATCTGTTGGTGCTGCGGAAGATAGAATTCCTCCGCCTGCAGGAACGAAACTTCGTCAAATCGCACCGGGTCCATCAAAACGGTGCCGAGAATGGCTTTTTCCGCTTCGAGGGAATACGGCATCCTGCGGATACTCTCCAGCTCTGCCATCTTTTCTTACGCCCTTACCGAAATTTTCAGAGTCGCGCCGATCTCGCGGTAGAGCTTCACTTCCGCGGTGAAATCGCCGGTGGTCTTGATGGTCGCGCCGACGTCGATCTTCTTCTTATCGATTTTGATCCCGTGTTCCTGTTCGAGTTTTTCGCTGATGTCCTTCGCCGTCACGGCGCCGTACAGCCGCCCGTCCGCGCCCCCGGTCGTCTTAAAGACCAGGCAAAGCCCTTCGAGCTTGGTTTTCAGTTCCGCCGCCGCCTTCCGATCCTCGGTCTCGCGGAACGCCTGCGCCTCCTCGCGGTTTTTCAGTTCGGTCAGCACCTGCGCGTCGGCGACCTTCGCGAGCTTGCGCGGGAACAGGAAATTCTTCGCGTACCCGTCCGAAACGTTGACGAGGTCCCCCTTCTTCCCCTGCGCTTTGACGTCTTCCAACAAAATCACTTTCATTTTTTCGCTTCTCCCTTCACGGATTTATTGCGCCTGTAAACACTTATCGATGGTCTGTTCGAGCATTTCCCGGGCAAGTCCCATGTCCAGCACCGGGACGTTGGTTTTTTCCTGCTTTTCTTCGTCCCAGACCAACCGCATCAGCCGCGCTCCGGCGGACTGGAAATGACCGCCCCCGCCGAGCGACTCGACGACGGGCAGGACGTTATACGTCCCGTCCGACCGTGCGGACAGCGAAACGCCGTCCCCACGCATATACAGCACGAACGACGCACAGATCCCCTCGATACCGACGAATCGCTCCGCGCACTTCGACGCGAGCACGACGTTCCGCGCATCCGGCTCCTCGCAGTAGGAGATGATGAACCGATCGCGGAAACGGTACCGCCTGCGCTCGAAGCCCTCCATCATCTCGTACTCCTCCGGCGTGGTCTTGAACTTCATCTTCGCCTTTGCCGGGTCGGCGCCCGCCGAACGCAGGTAGGAACAGGCGTGGAAGGTGCGCGAGCCGGTGTCGCGGGTGAAGAACTGCGTATCGAGCAGGATCCCGAGCATAAGCAGCTGCGCTTCCTCCGTCCGCAGCAGACCGTCCGGGATGGCAAGCTCGAGGATCTCGCACACCAGCTCGGACGCGCTCGAGGCGTTCGGGTCGATGTTCATCGGCGTGAGCACGTTTTCCCCGAGGTGGGAAGCGAGCGTGTGGTGGTCGATCACGATGACCCGGGGAGCCGTCTGATAAAGATCCGCCGAGAAGAACTGGTTCGGATTGGACGCGTCGGTGACGATAAGGAGCGTGTCCGGGGTCATCAGGTCCATCGCACGGCGTGCATCGACGAACATCGTCTCGTATTCCGGGAACGGAGAGAGCATTTCAAACGCTCCGGCGATGATGCTTTCCTCCCGGTCGGTCACGATATGCACCGGCTTGCCGAGGAAGGACACCAGTTTCGCCACGCCGACATTGGATGCGATGGAATCGTAGTCCGGTCGAAGATGCCCCATCACCAGCACGTTGCTGCTGACGCGGATCTGCTCCATGAGCAGGTCGCGGCAGACGCGGGAGCGAATGCTGGTCTGCCGCTGGGCGGATTTGACCTTGCCGCCGAACGCGATATAACCGCTTTTCTCCTTATCCTTGACGACCGCGATCGCACCGCCCCGCTGCAAAGCCGTCCGCAGGGCGGTCTGCGCGCTCTCCTGCTTTTCCGCAAGCGTTCCGGTTTCGTCCGAAACGCCGATGGAAATGGTCAGCGGGAGCATACTGCTCTCCGACGTCAAGGCGGAAATTTCGTCGATAATGGCGAATTTGCTGTCGATCATCTCCTGCAGCCGGTCGTGCCGGAACACCAGCAGGAACTTGCCGTCCTCGTATTCGAGCAGAACCGCCTGCATACGCTTCGCCCATTCGGTCAGCGTCAGGCTGATCTTCGCCGCCGCGAGGCGGAAGGTCTCCGCGGCGCTCTGGGACAGCTCGGACGCGTTGTCGACCGCGATGAGCGCGAGCATCGGCGCGTCGTCGATCAGCATTCCGCGCAGCTTTGCCTCGTTCGTCACGTTTGTCCAGACGGTCGCGTAGTATGTCTTGTTCTTCGTCGCGATGGCGAGAATGTGTACCAAATAGGTTTCCCCGAAAGTCTCAAACTCAAAAACGTCTTTTCCTTCCTCGCAGGCGTCCTCCAACTGCGCAAAGCAGAAGCGGTCGTCGAACAGCTTATCCGTCGTGGACAGACGCAGGTGCGACGAAACCTGCGGAAGGCTTTCAAACCGCCTGTTCGCCCAGACGATCTTGTTCCCGCTGCCGACGACGAGCACAGGGGCGTCGAGCGATTTGATCAGGTTGACCAGCACGGACGCCATATCCCCCGCCGCATAGCGGTGCATCCGAGGTCGCTTTTCCGTCCGGCGAGCCAAACAAAAGACGACATACAGCAGCGTCAGTGCGCTGAAAAGCAGCCCGAGCGGAACGGAAAAGCGAAACAGCACGAGCGACGACGCGACCAACAGCAGCAGCGCCGCCAAAACGTCTATGAGCCGTTGCACACCGTTTTTCATACAAAAACCTTTCCTATCAAACAAGTTTGGACCGTAGGACAGTATACCATGAGAAAAGACGTTCTGTCAAGTCCGTTTTTACGTCCCGTTCCCGCGTTCGTACGGCGCGCCGGTGGACGGGAGGTTCGCCTTTCGGTACCGTGCGGGGCGTTCGAGCGAGAGCTGATTCGGGTCGTAGGGTTCGGCGGAAACCACGTTTCTGCCCTTTTTGAGCGTGAACACTGCGGCGCCCGCCGAGGTACGGGTCGTCTTTTCGGTGATCTGTTCCTCCTTCACGAGCAGGGCGCGTCCGTCGTCTGTGACGAGGAAATACTCCGGCGCACTCCCGGCGCGGAACACCCCGACGGCAGGGCTTCCGCCGTAGAGCGCTGCGGTCAGCTTGCGTCGGTTGGTCTTGGTCTGATAGCTTTCCAGCGGAATGCGGACCGCCTTGCCGTTTGCAAAAAAGACGTTCAGACTGCCCTCGTAGGACCTGAGCGGAAGCGCGGCGACGACGCGCTCGTTCGGCTCGAACGAGAGGGCGGCAGGCAGATAGGTCCCGAGGGAGGACGCCTTGCAGTCCTCAAAATCGCTCATGCGGGACTTGTACACCTGCGCAAGCGACGTGAAGAACAGCACCTCGCACCCGTTCGTGACCTCTTGCTTATACAGAAGCGAGTCGTTCTCCTTGAACTTCTGCACGTCGCTTCCGCGCAGGGACGCGGGCGTGCATTTTTTGAAGTACCCTTCCCTGCTTAGGAACAGCACGCACGGATAATCCTCGACCGGCTCGGAAAGGTCGACCTCCTCCGCCCCGTCCGGCTCGTAAAGCATGGTTTTGCGAGGTGCGCCGTATTTTTCGGCGATCTTCGTCAACTGCTTTGCGATGACCGTGCGGATGCGCCGGTCACTGCCGATCAGCAGATTCAGCTCCTCGATGGCTTTTTCGAGGTCCTCGATCTCGTCGATGCGGTTGATGATATACTCCCGGTTCAGGTTGCGCAGCCGGATCTCCGCGACGTATTCCGCCTGCACCTGGTCGATGCCGAAGCCGTTCATCAGGTTCGGAACGACCTCCTTCTCGCTTTCGGTCTCGCGGATGATGCGGATGGCTTTATCGATGTCGAGCAGGATCTCTTTGAGCCCGTAGAGCAGGTGGAGCTTGTCGCTCTTCTTGGACAGGTCGAAAATATAGGTCCGACGCAGGCATTCCGTTCGGAACGCGAGCCATTCGTCGAGAATCTCGAGCACGCCGAGCGTCTGCGGCACACCGCCGACCAGCACGTTGAAGTTGCAGGAAAAATTTTCCTCGAGGATGTGCAGTTTGTTGAGCCGGGCGACCAGCTTCTCCGCGTCCGCGCCCCGTTTGAGGTCGATGGCGAGGCGCAGACCGCCGATGTCGATCTCGTCGCGAATATCGTTTATTTCCTTGATCTTCCCGCTCTTGACCTGTTCGACGATGGCGCTCTTGATCTTTTCGACCGTCGTCGTGTACGGGATCTCCGTAATTTCAATGCGGTTGGACTTCGCGTCGTAGGTATACCGCGAACGCACCGCGAACGACCCGCGACCGGTCCGATAGATCTCGCGCAGTTTGTCGCGTTGATACAGCAGGATCCCGCCGGTGGAAAAATCCGGACCCTTGAGCACGTCGAGCAGGTCGTCGAGGGTCATATGCGGGTCCTTGATAAGCCGCACGGTCGCTTCGCACACCTCCCGCAGATTGAACGAACAGATCGTGCTGGTCATGCCGACGGCGATGCCGTTGTTCGGCGAAACCAGGATGTTCGGGAAGCCGGTCGGAAGCAGGTTCGGCTCGGTCGTCGTGCCGTCGTAGTTCGGCACCATATCGACCGCGTCGCAGTCGATACCGTCGAAGATCTCCTCGCTGATCTTGGCGAGCTTGCACTCCGTATAGCGGGAAGCGGCGTAGGCCATATCCGAATACTGCTTGCCGAAGCTGCCCTTGGACTCGATGAACGGGTGGAGCAGGGCTTCCTTGCCGGTCGTCAGGCGTACGAGCGTTTCGTAGATGGCGGCGTCGCCGTGGGGATTGAGCACCATGGTCTGCCCGACGACCTTCGCGCTCTTCGCCTTCGGTCCGTTCAGCAGACCCATTCTGTACATCGTATAGAGCAGTTTGCGGTGGGCGGGCTTGAAGCCGTCGATCGCCGGGATCGCACGGGACACGATCACGCTCATTGCGTAGGGCATATAGTTGCTTTCGAGCACCTCCGTGATGCGGACGTCCAGCGGTTCTGCCGCCTGCACGGGAACGGGGGTCGGTTGTTTCTTTTTCGCCATACGTCACCTCACGCCGTCGTCAAAAATCGGCAAGTTCATAGTATTTCGCCCCGTAAGCGGCGATCATTTCCTTCCGCCCCGCCAAATTGTCGCCGAGCAGTACGTCGAACATCTCGCCGGTCTTTCTTTCGTCCTCCGGCATGACCCGAATGAGCCGACGGGTCGCCGGGTGCATGGTCGTGCGGGACATCATGTCCGGGTCGTTTTCGCCGAGCCCCTTCGAGCGTTGGATGCTGTATTTCTGCCCTTCCAGCTTGGAAAGGATCGATTGCTTTTCGTTCTCGTCGTAGGCGAAATAAGTTTCGTCCTTGCAGGTGATCTCGTACAGCGGCGTCTCCGCGATATACACCCGTCCCTCGCGGATCAGCGTCGGGAGCAGGCTGTAGAAAAGCGTCATGATCAGCGTGCGGATCTGGTAGCCGTCGACGTCCGCGTCGGTGCAGATGATGATCTTGTTCCAGCGGAGCTGGTCGAGGTCGAAGGTGGAAAGGTCCTTGCCCTTATGCCCCTTCAGCTCCATGCCGCAGCCGATGACCTTGATCAGATCGAGAATGATGTCGCTCTTCATCACCTTGTCCGCGGACGCCTTCAGGCAGTTGAGCGTCTTTCCGCGGACGGGAATGATCGCCTGAAACTCCGCGTTGCGGGCAAGTTTGCAGCTCGTCAGGGCGGAATCCCCCTCGACGATATACAGTTCGCACACCTCCGGGTCACGCGAACGGCAGTTGACGAATTTTTCGACCGTATTCGCGATGCTGTCTACCGGCTGGTTGAGTTTCTTTTTGATGTTCACCCGCATTTGGTCAGCGGATTCCCGTGAACGCTTGTTGACGAGGATCTGCTGGCAGACCTGATCGGCGAGGGCGGGATTCTCCGCGAAGTACGCGTCGAGCGACTGCTTGAAGAATTCGGTCATCGCCTTGGTGATGAAAGCGTTGTTGATGGCTTTTTTGGTCTGGTTTTCGTAGGACGTGCGGGTGGAGAAGGAGTTGACGACCAGGACGAGGGAATTCTTGACGTCGTCGAACGTGACCTTCGACTCGTTTTTCGTGTACTTGCTCTTTTCGGAGCAGTATTTATCCACCGCGTAGACGAACGCCGAACGGGTCGCCTTGTCCGGGCATCCGCCGTATTCGAGGAAGGAGGAATTGTGGTAGTATTCCAGCAGGTTGACCTCATTCGAGAAGCAGAAGGCGAATTCGATCTTCAGCTTGTAATCCGGCATATCCTGCCGGTCGCGCCCGACCCGTTCGCAGCCGTACTTCTGCACCGGCGTCAGCCCCGCCTCCCCAACGATCTCCGCCATGTAGTCGGCGATGCCGTTCTCGTAGCAGAACGTGTGCGTTTCATGCGCTCCCTCGCTGTTCTGCCAATCGAGGTTGAGCGTCAGTCCGGCGTTGACGACCGCCTGCTTGCGCAGGGTCCGCAGGAAGTATTCCAGGGAGATCTCGGTGTCCGTGAACACCTCCCGGTCGCTCTTCCAGCGCACGACCGTGCCGGTCTTATTCTTCGGGCATTCGGTCTTTTCGAGCGTGCCGACCGGTTCGCCGTGCGAGAAGCGAATGGAATACTTCGTCCCCTTCTGATAGGACGTGACCTCCATGAACTCCGACGCATACTGCGTCGCGCAGGCGCCAAGTCCGTTCAGCCCGAGCGAATACTCGTAAGCGCCGCCCTCGTCGTTTTCGTACTTTCCGCCCGCGTACAGCTCGCAGTAGACCAGTTCCCAGTTGTACCGCTGCTCCTTCTCATTCCAGTCCAGCGGCACGCCGCGACCGAAGTCCTCGACCGTCATGACCCGATCGGCGTCCACCGTGACGTTGATGACCTTTCCGAACCCTTCCTTGAATTCGTCCACCGCGTTGGAAAGGATCTCAAAAAACGAATGCTCGCACCCTTCCAGACCGTCCGACCCGAAAATGACCGCCGGACGCTTCCGCACCCGGTCCGCCCCGCGGAGCATGGAGATGCTCTGACTGCCGTATTCCTGATTCTTCTTCGCCATATCCTCTTTCCTTTTCCCGTTTCCTTACCTGCGGGGATCGTAGAAACCGACCTTTCGGTACACCTTCGCGAGCGTCTTATTGGCGGCGTGGGAAGCGCGTTCCGCCCCCTCGATAAGGACCCGATTGAGGAACGCCTTGTCCGCCATATACCGCTCGTACTCCTTCTGGATCCCGCCAAGCAGGTCCGCGACCGCTTCCCCGACCGCCAGCTTGAACTCGCCGTAACCCTTTCCGGCGAACTCCCGCTCGATCTCCCCGTCGGTCTTTCCGGTCACGGCGGCATAGATGTTCATCAGGTTGTTGATCCCGTGCTTGCCCTCCGCACGGCGGATCTCGCCGTCGGAATCCGTCACCGCCTTGCGGATCTTCCGCAGGACGACGTCCTTCGGGTCCAGCACGAAAATCGTCCCGTCCCCGCTTTCGGACTTGCTCATTTTTTTGGTCGGATCGGAGAGGGAGCGGATGCTCGCACTGTTCTGCGTCGTGAGCGCTTCGGGAAGCCGGAAGGTCTCGCTGTAGACCCCGTTGAAGCGGTTGGCGATGTCGCGGGCAAGCTCGACGTGCTGCGTCTGGTCCTTGCCGACCGGGACGCAGTCCGCCTGGTACAGCAGAATGTCCGCCGCCATCAGCACCGGATAGGTGTACAGTCCGCCGTTGATATTATCCGCGTGCCGGGCGGATTTATCCTTGAACTGCGTCATGCGGTTCAGTTCGCCCATCATCGTGTAGCAATCGAGCACCCACGCGAGCTGGGAGTGCGCCGGGACCATGCTCTGTAAGAACAGGGTGATCTTCTCCGGGTCCAGCCCCGCGGCGAGGTAGATGGCGGCGGTCCTGAGACAGTTCTGCCGCAGTTCCGCCGGGACCTGCCGCACCGTGATCGTATGCAGGTCCGCGAGCATATAGTAGCACAGGAAATCGTCCTGCATCTTCGTCCAGTTGCGCAGAGCGCCGAGGTAATTTCCGATCGTGAGCGTGCCGGACGGCTGGATGCCGGACAGGACGATTTTCTTTCTTGCTTCTTCCATAACGTTTGACCGTTCCTTCTTCCCGCTTTCCGCGGGAGGTTTTTGCAAAAGCATACAAGTATAGTATAGCATAGAAACGGGCAAATTTCAATAAATTTCCTGCAAAAAAATTGCGAGATTTCCAAAAAAAGAGCCCCGGAAACGGATTTTTCGGAAAAAAGTCCGCCCTTTCGGAACGGAAACAACGGTTTTGCATATTTATTTATTCGATTCCTCAGGCTTTCGACCATGCGAAAGTATGTACTTTTTGATCGGAACCGGAAAATATCGCACTGCACAATTTTCCATCCGGCAAAACTTTCACATCCCCCAAAGGGCACGTCGAAACAGGAAAACGGACAGCCCGAAAGCCGTCCGTTTCCTGCCGCGGGAATGTCCGCTCCCGCCCCGTTTACCCCTCGAAATCGAACCCGGTGACACGCCAGGTTTTCCGCCCCGCGTCCGTTTCGGAATCGGTACATACAAACCGCATATGGAAGCGGAAAAACTGTGCGTCCGTATTTGAAAAATAGTATTCCGCGTAAGCGCTCGACGGGTCGTCCGAACCGAAGCCGCATAACGTCAACCCCTGCTCGTTCAGCGAGCGGGTCGACTCGTTGAACGCCCCCATGAGCGCATCCTCGTCGGCGACGGTCAACGCACTCGCACGGTCGCCGTTCAGGTAGGCGTTGTAGAAGTGGAAAGCGGTATTTTGCAGGCACATATACCGTTCCGTCCCGCAGAAGGTCCCCAGCGTCAGCGGCGTCCCCGCCGTGCCGTCCGCAAACGTGAGTTCGGTCGCACTTTCCGCCGGAACGGGCGTCAGTTCGCAGGAAAGGACCTGCCAGTCCGCGTTCCAGTCCGCGTCGTCGGGGTTCGTACGTACGACGGACAGCGACGCGAATACGTCTTGGTTCGCGTTTTGCAGGGCATACCGCACGGTCAGGTTCGCTTTTTGGGTGTCCGCTCCGTCCGGCGTATACGGTTCAAAGCGGATCGCCGTATACGCGTACGCGGTCGGACGGTCCGGCGCGTCCGCCGACGGAAACTGTGCGGGCAGAGCGTCCGCGTTTCGTGCGTACAGCAATGCGTCCGCCCGATCAGAGCGTATGCAGGCGCTGAGAAAGCGGTAGACCGTCTGCTGCAATCGCAGGAACCCGGGTTCCTGAACGAACGCGCCCATGGTGACCGCTTGCCCTTCCGACGGCGAAGCAGGACCGACGGAGGCATAGACCGACGCGTCTTTCAGGTAAAGCACGCCATTTTCGTCCCGCGAAACGACACCGGTCAAAACCTTCTCGCCCGTCATGCCGTCCGGCAGGGATACGGCAAGGATTTCGACTTCGTAGAAATCGCATACGCCGTTTTCCCCCGCCACGCAGACGGTCAGTTCGTCCGGGAGCGTCAAGGTGAAGTCGTAGCCGTTCGACCCGTCCGCAAGCGTTCCGCGCACCGCGATCGGGCGTTCGACGTAACGGGCGACGCCGGTCTCGTCCTCATATCGCACACCGGCATTCAAAAGGAAGTAGTTTTTCGCGCTTCCGATCGGAATGAAGTCCCAATTCGCGTTCATCTCGTACTCCGCGCTGCTCAAAAACACGTACCGAATGTTCACGTCGGACGCGACGTAGGACTGATACCACTGCCCGTCCTCCAGCTGCACCATTTCCTGCGTTTCGTACTGCAATTCGCCGGGGTCGCGGTAGGTTTTCGAGTTCTGCTCATGCAGTGCGGAGGCATTTTTATAGGTTTCCTCTATGCCGGAACCCGATGTCCCGCCGGATGTTTCGCCGGACGTTTCGTTCGACACTTCGCTCGACGTTTCGCCGGACGTTCCGTTTGACGTTTCGATTGATACCTCGCTCGATGTTTCTTCAGATGTTTCGCTCGACGTTTCGTCTGACGTTTCGCCCGTCGGTGCGCTTCCGACCGAACACGCCATCAGCGTCAGGATCGCTGTGCAGAGGATGACGGTCAGGCAGACCGCCCAAGCAGGAATTTTTCCTTTCATAATACGCGTAATCCTCTCTTTCACACTGACTTTTCCGAAGGACAGCGGCGGCGTGAAGGCGACGTTCCCCTCTTGACTGATGGAAAGGAGCGCCAGCGAGTACGCCTTTCTGTCCGTTTCCTCCATGTTTTTGACGGTTTTTTCGTCGCAGGCGTACTCAATGTCCTTGCTGAGCAGGAGGTACGCCGCCCAGATAAACGGGTTAAACCAATAAACGCAAAGCACCAGAAACGCGAGCGGCTTGAGGATATGGTCAAACCGCTTGATGTGCGATTCCTCGTGTGCGATGTAGTACTGCCAGTCCGCCCTGTTCGCGGAAGCGGGGATATAGATCAGCGGGCGGAAGAACCCGGAAACGAACGGGGAGCAGTTCTGCCCCAGCACGCGCACGCGGCTGTCGTAAACGACCGCGTCCCGCACCTGGTAGTGCAGCAGCAGAGCGCTCGCAACCAGATACCCGAGCATGACCACGACCCCGCACACCCAGACCACGGAAAGGATTGCGACCACGTCCACCGTCGGTTCCGCCGTCGAAACGGTCGGCGGGACGGATTGCGGAACGTCGGGATCCGGCGTCGGTTCGGAATTCGGGACAACGTTTGGAATAACGGTGTCCGACACAGTACCCGGGATGACGTTCGGAACGTCGATATTCGGCGTAGAAACGGCACCCGGGACAACGTCTGACACGGCATTCGACACGGCGTCCGACGCGGACAGCGAAACCGTTTCCTCCGCAGGCAACGGGAAAGGTGAAACCGAAACCGGGAGTTCGATCAGCCCGACGGGAATGACCAACCGTGCAAACACGACCGCCCAGATCACACACCGAAGAAAGGACGGACCCTTCTTCAGCAGCGGACGCAGGAGGACCGCCGCAAGCACGGCGATCGACGGAATGATCGAAGCACGGCACAAGCCGAGAAACAGTTCCTTCATTTCTATTTCCTCCCTATCGTCGTCAAACCGATTTTTTAGACCCGTTTTCCCAGGAAAATGATTCCATCGATGTTCGCATTTCTTCACCTCGTCAAATAAGTATTGTTCATTATTCCTATGAGGTGAGTATATCATAATATACCTGCCTTGTCAAGGGGTTTTTGAAATATTTTTTGATTTTTCAAAATCCAACGGAACACTGCCCCTTGAGCGGACACAAAAAAAGGGCTTCCGAGAAAACCCCGGAAACCCTTAAAAAGCCTTGCTGTGCCTTACTTTTTCATCGCTTCTTCGACTGCGACGGCGCAGGCGACGGTCGCGCCGACCATCGGGTTGTTGCCCATGCCGATCAGACCCATCATCTCGACGTGCGCCGGGACCGACGAGGAGCCGGCGAACTGCGCGTCGCTGTGCATACGTCCCATCGAATCGGTCAGACCGTAGGACGCGGGACCCGCCGCGACGTTGTCCGGGTGAAGCGTGCGCCCCGTGCCGCCGCCGGACGCGACAGAGAAGTACTTCTTGCCCTTCTCGACGCATTCCTTCTTGTAGGTGCCGGCGACGAGGTGCTGGAAACGGGTCGGGTTGGTGGAGTTGCCGGTGATGGAAACGTCCACGCCTTCGTGCCACATGATCGCGACGCCTTCGATCGGGTCGTTCGCGCCGTAGCAGCGGACCTTCGCCTTTTCGCCGTCAGAATAGGCGATCTCGCGCACGATGGTCAGTTCCCCGGTCTTGAAATCGTAATCCGTCTGGACGTAGGTGAACCCGTTGATACGGGAGATGATCATCGCCGCATCCTTGCCGAGACCGTTGAGGATGACCCGCAGCGGCTCCTTGCGGACCTTGTTCGCCGTACGGGCGATACCGATCGCACCTTCCGCAGCGGCAAAAGACTCATGCCCCGCGAGGAACGCGAAGCACTTGGTTTCCTCGCGCAGAAGCATCGCGCCGAGGTTGCCGTGCCCAAGCCCGACCTTCCGCGTCTCCGCGACAGAGCCGGGAATGCAGAACGCCTGCAAACCGATCCCGATGGCTTCCGCCGCGTCGGAAGCGTTCTTACAGCCCTTCTTGATCGCGACCGCACAGCCGAGCGTATACGCCCAGACCGCGTTCTCGAAGCAGATCGGCTGTACGCCGCGAACGATGCCGTCCGCATCGACGCCCTTTTCTTCGCACAGCGCCTTGGCTTCCTCCAGCGAGGAAAGCCCGTACTCTTTCAGACAGGCATTGATCTTCTCAATCCGTCTTTCGTATCCTTCAAATGTTGCCATGTTCCGTTCGCCTCCTTATTCCTTTCTCGGGTCGATATACTTGACCGCTTCGTCGTACCGACCGTAGGTCTTGACGTTCTTTTCGTACGCTTCCGCCGGCGCGACGCCGTTGCGAATGGCTTCCATCATCTTGCCGAGGTGAACGAATTTATACCCGATGACCTGGTCGTCCTTATCGACGGCAAGGTTGAGGATATAGCCCTCCGCCATTTCGAGGTAGCGGACGCCCTTCGCGTTGGTCGCGAAGATCGTGCCGACCTGCGAACGGAGCCCCTTGCCGAGGTCGTCGAGAGAGGTGCCGACCGGCAGACCGTTCTCCGAGAAAGCGGTCTGCGAACGACCGTAAACGATCTGCAGGAACAGTTCGCGCATCGCGACGTTGATCGCGTCGCAGACGAGGT
>CANQVQ010000034.1 GCA_947627335.1 uncultured Clostridia bacterium
CCCCCACGCGGGCATGGCGGACATCCGGCAAACCGTCGGACGGCTGCAGATCCCGGAAGCGGTCAAGGGCGACGTGCTGGCGGTGTACGGGGAGATCGCGGAGGCGGAGAGCCACGTGCATGGGCGACCGGTCGAGGAGGTGCATTTCCACGAGGTCGGCGCACTCGACGCGGTCGCGGACGTGACGGCGGTCTGCCTGCTGCTGCGGACGCTTGCGCCGGACGAGGTGGTGGTTTCGCCGGTGCACGTCGGGTGCGGACAGGTGCGGTGCGCACACGGGATTTTGCCGGTCCCGGCGCCCGCTACGGCGTACCTGCTGCGGGACGTGCCGATCTACGGGGGCGAAGTGCAGGGCGAACTCTGCACGCCGACCGGGGCGGCGCTTCTGCGGCACTTCGCGACGCGATTCGGCGGAATGCCGGTCCTGCGCACGTCCAAAATCGGCTACGGCATGGGCAGAAAGGACTTCCCTGCCGCGAACTGCGTGCGTGCGTTCCTCGGCGAAACGGCGGATCGGACGGACGTCGTGCTGGAACTGTCCTGCAACGTCGACGACATGACGGCGGAGGAGATCGCGTTCGCCTGCGAGCGACTGTTCGAGGGCGGTGCGCACGAGGTGTACACCGTGCCGATCGGCATGAAAAAGTCCCGCCCGGGAACGCTTCTGCGGGTCATCTGCCGCGAGCCGGACCGCGAAAGGATGCTCGGTCTGCTGTTCCGCCATACGTCCACGATCGGCGTGCGCGAGAGCGTGACGCGTCGGTTCGTGCTGGACCGCTCGGTAAAAACGGTTCCCACCCCCTGCGGCGACGTGCGGCGGAAGGAATCGAACGGGTACGGCGTGCGGAAGGTGAAGTACGAATACGACGACCTGCGTCGGATCGCACGGGAACGCGACTGCACGCTGGACGAGGCGCGGAAGTTCGTCGAGGACTCGAACGGGTAAAAAAACGGGAAAGAAAAACGGCTTGGCCACGCCGGAAGCGACGCAAGCCAAGCCGTTTTTCGACGTGCCGGCAATGACGACACGTTCCAAAAGGAGAATATTCGACATTCAAAACGGCGAACCGCTCGGAATGAAGAACGCCGGGAAAGCGGAACGGGTTTGCCGCCCCGAAAGACCGTCAATCCTTCCGTTCGGGGTAGCGGTCGGGGCGGTCGGTCTGCCCGAGCAGGTAGTCGATGCTCGTGCCGTAGAACTGCGCAAGCCGGATCAGCACGGAGGTCGGGATGTCGTTTTCGCCGGTTTCGTACTTCGAATACCCCGTTTGGGACATCCGAAGGAAGGAGGCGATCTCCCTTTGCGACATATCCTTGTCCTCCCGCAAGTCACGAAGCCGTTTGTCCATGTCCTTTTCCCCCTCTCTCTGTCTTACACTGTATATAGTATAACACAAACCCCTTTCGGAACGCCTTGTTTCAACCTAAAACAGGCTTTCCTATTGACATTTTTCCCTAAAAGCGTCATAATAGTCATACCATAAACGAAAGAAGGAGAAAAAACCATGGAAACGAAAAAAAGTCCCCTGCGCACGCTGTCCGTACTGCTGACCGTAGCGGTGCTGTTCGGCGTGCTCGCCTGCCTGCCTGTTGGTGCGGAAGAACCGCTGACGGAAGGCGACTACGAGTACACCGTTGAAAACGGTGAAGCGACGATTACGGGATACACCGGTGAAGGCGGCGACGTGGTTGTCCCGTCCACGATCGGTGGATACCCGGTCAAAGCGATCGGGAGAAATGCGTTCCATTACTACGACGAATTGACGAGCGTCATCATTCCGGACAGCGTCACGAAGATTGGAAATTCCGCGTTCAAGTCATGTAGAATGAAAAGCATCAAGCTCTCAGCCAATCTTGAGGAAATCGGAGAAGAAGCATTCTATTATTGCAATATAGATAGCATCACAATTCCAGCAAGCGTCACGTCAATCGGGGAATTAGCATTTGGCTTTTGCGGCTTGGCGAGTATCACCGTGCAGACGGAGAACCCCAACTATGAATCCGTCAACAATTGCCTGATTGAGAAAGCTACCAACACGCTGTTGCGCGGATGCAACGACAGTATCATCCCAGACAGTGTGAAAGTGATCGGAGTAGAAGCATTCAGCGGCTGTGAATTGACGAACATCGTCATTCCAGAAGGCGTAACGACGATTGGGGACGGCGCATTCATTTCCTGCGATTTTACGAATATAACAATCCCGAACAGCGTCACGTCGATTGGAGATAGTGCCTTCGATGGCTGCGCACTCTTGGTGAGCATTAAACTTCCAAATAACCTTAAGTCGATTGGTGAGTGTGCATTTGAAGAATGCTGGAGCTTAGAGAGCATCACGATCCCCGCAAGCGTTACGTCTATCGGAGAGAACGCATTCAGCTATTGCTTGAACTTGACGAGCATCTCCGTGCAAGCGGGAAATCCCAATTATGAATCTGTCAACAATTGCTTGATTGAGAAGGCTACCAACACGCTATTGCGCGGCTGCAACGACAGTATCATCCCAAGCAACGTGAAAGTGATTGGAGAGAATGCGTTCAGCAAGTGCAGCGGTATGACGAGCATCGTCATTCCTGAAAGCGTGACGACGATTGGGGACGGCGCATTCAGTTTCTGCGTGGATTTAACGAACATCACGATTCCGAATAGCGTCACGTCAATTGGAGATGATGCATTCTATCTTTGCTACCAATTGCCGAACATCGTCATTCCGGACAGCGTCACGTCGATTGGGAATGAAGCATTTAGCAACTGCGATAGCTTAGCGAACATCGTCATTCCGGATAGTGTCACGTCGATTGGAGAACGCGCATTCAGTTATTGTACAGCATTGACGAGCATCATTATTCCAGACAGCGTTACGAAAATGGGATTTGATGCATTTGAACAATGCGACGGGCTGACGATTTATTGCGAGGCGGACGCGAAACCTGAAGGCTGGGATGAAGATTGGGTAGTCATTTATAACCTCGACATAACCGTCGAATGGGGCTATCAACCGCCCGAAACGCCCGCCACGATCGGCAACCTGAATGGCGACGGGACGGTCAACGCCAATGACTACATGATGCTGAAGCGTTCCGTGCTCGGTACCTTCATGCTGACCGACGAACAACTCACGGTCGCGGACGTCAACGCCGACGGCGACGTCAACGCCAACGACTACATGATGCTGAAACGTGCCGTCCTCGGTACCTTCATGCTCCCGACTGCATAAAAATTGCATAACAAAACACCTGCTTCGGGGTTTCGCCCGTGGCAGGTGTTTTTTTCGGTTCTTTATCCGCGAACGCTCTGTATCGCTTTGCGGATCCAGCCTTCCTTCTGTTCGGGGAAGGAGGAGGCGATCTTGCCGATCACGTCGGTTTCGGTGAACTGCTTCGCCATGCGGATGGCGTGGTAGAACGCCTTAGCGTTGGAGCTGCCGTGCGCCTTGATGACCGGCTTGGCGGTGCCGAGCAGCGGGGAGCCGCCGTACTCGCTGTAGTCGAATTTCCGCTTGATGTCCTTCAGTCCCGGCATGACCAGCATCGCGCCGAACTTGGTTTTCAGTCCGCCGGACAGACCCCGCTTCAGCTCGGACGAGAAGAAGCTGCCCATGCCCTCGCACAGCTTCAACAGCACGTTGCCCGTGAAACCGTCGGTCACGACCACGTCCGCGTCGCCGAGGGGGATCTGCCGGGCTTCGATGTTGCCGATGAAACGGATCGGCTGGGTCGTGAGCAGTTTGTAGGTTTCCTTCTCCAGCGGTCTGCCCTTGGATTCCTCCGAGCCGATATTCACAAGCCCCACACGCGGGGAGGACACCCGCATCACCTTGTTCATGTAGACCGAACCCATGACCGCGAACTGGGCGAGCATCTCCGGGCGGCACTCGGCGTTCGCACCGCAGTCGAGGAACATGACGGGGCGTTCCGTCGTCGGCATGACCGTCGCAAGCGCGGGACGCTTGACCCCTTTGATCCGCCCGACGAGCATCGTGCCGCCGACCACCAGCGCGCCCGTCGAGCCCGCCGAAAGGAACGCGTCGCCTTCGCCGTTCGCCAGCATCTGCAGTCCGACCGCCATGGAGCAGTCTTTTTTCTTCTTTACGACTTGCAAAGGGTCCTCGCAGACGTCGATGACCGTATCGGCGTGGCGGAGCCGCAAGCCCGTCAGGTCGATCTTGTTCTCCTTCGCGCAGACGGTGAGCTTGCGCTCGTTGCCGACCAGCGTTACGTCTACCCCGAAGTCCGTGCGCGCTTTCGCCGCACCTTTCAGGACTTCCAGCGGTGCGTTGTCGCCGCCGAACGCGTCGATGATGATGTTCATGAGGAACCCTCCTGTGGTTGTGGTTTAAGAACGAGGGGAAAACGAGGAGAACGTGTGGGGGACGTCGCGTCCCCCACGCCCCCCGTAGTGCGAAATCGACCCTGTCGATTTCGGGGGTGGAAATTTATAAATGCGTCAGGCAAAACCTTTCATCTATGCGCAAAAATGTCACCCCCAAATTCGCGTGATTGCTGTCGCAATCTGCGCCCCCAATTTACGCAGCAAATCGCAAAAATCCTTGCAAATTTGGGTGCGGCGAGCGCTCTGCGGGAGCAGGCGGATACCGGGTCACGAAGGTGAAAAACAAGAAAGCACCAAACGAAAACCCCGAGGCAGGAAGGCAAAACAAGCCCCTTGACACTTCCCCCGAAATCGACATCGTCGATTTCGCACTGCGGGGGTTTGGGGGTTGTCACAACCCCCAACGTACTCCTCGTTCTCCTCGTCCTCCTCGTCCCCCTTAGTACCCGTACTTCTTCCTGCAAACCGCCAAAGAGACGAAGACGGCGGCGAAGGCGAGGGCTTCGGCGGCGACGGAGGCGAGCCAGATGCCGTCGAGCCCGAGCAGAAGCGGCAGCAGGAGCACGGCGGCGACCTGAAAGACCAGGGTGCGCAGGAAGGAGAGGATCGCGGACACCAGCCCGTTGTTGAGGGATGTAAAGAACGCCGACCCGTAGATCGCCACGCCGGAGAACAGGAACGAGAACGCGAAGAACGCGAACGCACGACGGGTCATATCGTGCAGCTGCCCGTCGTAGCCGACGAACAGGCGCGACAGCGGATCGGCGAGCAGCTGTGCAGCGGCGAACATGGCGACCGAGCCGACGGCGAGCAGGAGAAGGCTCTTGCGCAGCAGGCTTTTCAGCTCCGCACGGTTGCCCGCCCCGTAGTTGTAGCCGACGATCGGCGAGACGCCGACCGCGTAGCCGAGGAACGCCGCGACGAACACGAAATTGACGTACATCAGCACGCCGTAGGCGGACACGCCGTCCTCCCCGACATAGCGCATCAACTGGAAGTTGTAGAGCATACTGACGAGCGACATGGAGATGTTGCTCATTAGCTCCGACGAGCCGTTGGCGCAGGCGCGGAGCAGTGCGCGACCCTCGAAGCGGGGCTTGCAGAGGCGCAGCCGTCCGCGATTGGGGCGTGCGAAATAGAGGAGCGGGAGCACGCCGCCGACGGTCTGGCTGAGCACGGTCGCACCCGCCGCGCCGGGCAGTCCCCAGTCGAGCCGGGCGACGAACAGCCAGTCGAGCGTCATGTTCGTCAGCCCCGCGAACACGGTCACGAAGAAGCCGAGCTGCGGTTTTTCCGCCGCGACGAAGAAGCTCTGGAACTCCTGCTGGAGCATGAACACCGGCAGCCCGAGCGCGAGGATCCGCCCGTAGCGCACGCAGTGGTCCAGCATCGCGTCGTCCGCGCCGAGCAGCAGCGAGACCGGCCGCATCACCGCGCAGCCGAGCGCCGCGAACGCCAGCCCGGCGCCGAGCGTCGTCCAGACGAACAGCGAAAACAGCCGGTTCGCACGGTCGTCACGCCCCTCCCCCATGCACTTCGACACGAGCGCGCTCCCGCCCGTGCCAAGCATGAAGCCCACCGCGCCGAGCAGCATCAGGAACGGGTAGATCAGGTTCAGGGCGGCAAACGGCGTCTTGCCGACGTAGTTGGACACGAAAAAACCGTCCACCACGCCGTACACCGACGTGAAGATCATCATCGCGACCGACGGCAGCGTGAACCGCAGGAGCCGCCCGGTCGTGAAGCGGTCGGACAACCGGATCGCCATAGAATCCTTACTTGGCGAAGAAGCGCGTCCGCAGGATCGGCTTCAGCACGTCCGCGAGCAGCCCGCCGATCCACGCACGACCGGCTTCGTTCGGGTGGACGCCGTCGTCGGTCAGGTGGGTCGTGCCGTGCGTCGCCGCGTCCGCGTAGGCGAGCCCGTCGAGCGGAATGTACACCAGCACGTTGTCGTATTCACGCGCCAGCCGGCGCTCCGTGTCGTTGCGACGCAGCAGGTCCGTGCGGAAGTCCGGGATCGCCGGGTTCGGCATACTGAACGGCTCGAGCATCACGACCGGGATGTTCCGCGCCGCCAGCGCGTCCAGCACGGTTCGGTAGTTGCGCTCGAACTGTTCGTCCGTCGTTACGATGTTCGTCGGCGGGCAGCTGTGCCAGGTGTCGTTCACGCCGACAAGGATCGTCACGAGGTCCGGCTTGACCGCTAAAAAGTCCGGCTCCAGCCGCGCCACCAGCTGCTCCGTCCGGTCGCCGCTTACGCCTCGGTTTACGAATTCGATTTTTTCCGCGGGAAACGCTTCCCGCAGCAGCGCCGCCGTGTACTTCGGGTAGCCCGGTCCGAGGTCGTTCAGGTCCTCGCGGCTCCGCCCCGCGTCCGTTACGCTGTCGCCTTGAAATAGAATTAACATATGTGGTTGCTCCTTGTTTTATGTGTGGTAAAATTTTTCAGGGGGTACGGGGGGTACGTTGGGGGTTGTGACAACCCCCAAACCCCCGCAGTGCGAAATCGACCCTGTCGATTTCGGGGGTGGGAATTTATAAACGCGTCAGCGGAAATTTTTTCGTTCATGCAAAAATTGTCATCCCCAAATTCGCGTGATTGCTATCGCAATCTGCGCCCCCAATTTTCGCACATTCTCGACGAAAATTTGGGTGCGGCGAGCGCTCTGCGGGAGCCGGCGGGTACCGGGTCGCGAAGGCAAAAAACGAGAAAGCACCAAACGAAAACCCCGAGGCAGGGCGGCAAAACCTCATACAAGACCACCCCCCCGCATTCGACTGCGTCGAATGCGAACTGCGGGGGTTTGGGGGTTGTCACAACCCCCAACGTACCCCTCGTTCCTTACCCTCGTTTTGCCTTGGCTTCGGCTTTCAGGCGCAGGTCCTTGTCGAGGATGCGTTTGCGGAGGCGGATACTTTTGGGGGTAACCTCGATAAGTTCGTCGTCGTTGATGAACTCGATAGCCTCCTCGAGGGAGAAGACGACGGGCGGGACGAGAATGAGTTTCTCGTCGGCGCCGGACGAGCGAATGGACGTCAGGTGCTTCTGCTTGCAGGGGTTGACGGTGATGTCGCCCTGCTTGGGGTTCATCCCGACGATCTGCCCGGCGTAGATCTTGACGCCCGGCGAAAGGAACATACTGCCGCGTTCCTGCGTGTTATACAGCCCATAGGAAGTGGTTTCCCCGTCCTCGGACGCGACGAGGGAGCCGGTGAACCGCAGCTGGATGTCGCCGCGATACGGCTCGTAGTCCTCAAACACGGTGTTCATGATGCCCTCTCCACGCGTGGCGGTCATGAACATACTGCGGTAGCCGAGCAGACAGCGGGTAGGGATCAGGTACTCGATCTTCATACGGGTGCCGACGGCATTCGGGTTCATCGCGATCAGCTCGCCCTTACGGCGGGAAAGCTCCTCGATGACGGCGCCGGAGAAGTCGTTCGGCACGTCGATGAACACCCGCTCGATCGGCTCGCAGGTCACGCCGTCGATCTCCCGGAGCAGCACTTTCGGGGTGGAGCAGGCGAGCTCGTAGCCCTCGCGACGCATCGTCTCGATCAGGATGGACAGGTGCATCTCGCCCCGTCCGCAGACCTTGAAACTGTCGGTGGATTCGCCGTCCTCGACGCGGAGGGACACGTCCTTCTGCAGTTCGCGGTAGAGCCGGTCGCGGAGCTGACGGGAGGTCACGAACTTGCCTTCGCGCCCCGCGAACGGGGAATCGTTGACCGAGAAGGTCATTTCCATCGTCGGCTCGCTGACCTTGACGAACTCAAGCGGTTCGGGGCAGTTGACGGAAGTCACGGTGTCGCCGATCGTGATGGAGTCCGCGCCGGAGAAGCAGACGATGTCGCCGACCGACGCGCTCTCGACCGGGATGCGGTTGAGCCCGTCGATCTGGTACAGGCTGACGATCCGGGTGCGCTTCGGTTCGGTGCCCTCGTGGAAATTCGTGATGCAGACGTCCTGATTGACCCGCACGGTCCCGCGTTCGACGCGCCCGATGCCGATGCGCCCGACGTAGTCGTTGTAGTCGATGGACGAGACGAGCAGCTGCAGCTCGCCGTCCGGGTCGCCTTCCGGGGCGGGAATATAGTCGAGGATCGTGTCGAAGAGCGGCTTGAGGTCGGTCCCGCGGTCGTAGGGGGACAGCGACGCCGTCCCGTCGCGCCCGGAACAGAAGAGCACCGGGCTTTCGAGCTGTTCGTTGGAGGCGTCGAGGTCGATAAGCAGTTCGAGCACCTCGTCCGGCACCTCGTCCAGCCGTGCGTCCGGCCGGTCGATCTTGTTGACGACGACGATGACCTTGTGATTCAGCTCGAGCGCCTTTTGCAGGACGAACCGGGTCTGGGGCATGGGTCCTTCGGCGGAATCCACCAGCAGGATGACCCCGTTGACCATCTTCAGGATGCGCTCGACTTCCCCGCCGAAGTCCGCGTGTCCCGGCGTATCGACGACGTTGATCTTGACGTCCTTGTAGTGAATGGCGGTGTTCTTGGCGAGGATGGTGATCCCACGCTCCCGTTCGAGTGCGTTGGAATCCATGACCCGTTCCTCGGTGACCTGGTTCTCGCGGAAGATCCCGCCCTGCTTGAGCATTTCGTCGACGAGGGTGGTTTTGCCGTGGTCGACGTGGGCGATGATGGCGATATTGCGTAAATCTTTGCGTATCAATGTTTTTTCCTCTCTGTCTGCGATGGGCTGCATGGTTTGAACGTGATAGTATACCACATTTTTACGGGTTTTGCAAGGGGCGGACGGCAAAAAACGGCAATTTTCTCGCCGTTTTCAGCGTATTTGGTCTGCCTCACCGTTTCAGGTCCTCCAGCAATTCGTCGAGGTCGGTGTACTGCTTCGCGTCCGGGTCGTTCGCGAGCTTTTCGCCCTCCCGCATCGCGGCGAGCGTCGCCTTGTTCGGGCGCTCCTGCCCGATGGAGAACGGGATCCGCCCCTCCCGAAGCGACTGCCGAACGAAAATGTTGAACGCCGTCGAAAGGTTCATGCCCAGATCGGCGAAGAAGGCGTCCGCTTCCGCCTTGAGTTGTTTGTCCATGCGAATGCTGATGTTGGTCGTGTTTTCCGCCATCGAAACTCCCTCCGTTTGTGCAAAATCAAATGGTTCCAATGACAGTATACCACGTTTGCACGAAAAATGCAAGTGTTTTTTCGTGCTTTACGCCGGGGATTCGCAGTACTTACAGCAGTAGGTCCTGCCGTCGGCAGACAGGACGAACTCCTGCCGAAGCCCCTGCTCGGTCGTGGTGATGCAGCGGGGGTTGCGGCAGGTCAGAATGCCCACGAGCCGCTGCGGCATGGCGAGGTGGCGTTTCTCCGTCACCTTCCCGTCGCGAATGACGCTGACCGTCGCGTTCGGGGAAACGTAGCCGATGACGTCCAGGTCGAGGTCGACGCGGGAATCGATCTTCAGGATGTCCTTCCGCCCGAGCTTGCGGCTGGGCACGTTTTTGATGACCGCGACCGGGCAGTCCAGCCCGTCCAGCCCGAGCATCTGGTAAAGCCGCATCGCCTTTCCCGCAGCGATGTGGTCGATGACGTAGCCGTCGCGGATGCTGTCGATATTCACGGTTCGATCTTCTCCTTCCCGAGCAGCGCGAGGATCAACGCCATGCGGACGTACCGCCCGTAGTGCGCCTGTCGGAAGTAGCAGGCGCGAGGGTCGGCGTCTACCTCGGTCGAAATTTCGTTGACGCGGGGGAGCGGGTGCAGGATCAGCATATCCGGCTTGGCGGAACGCAGTTTTTCCGGCGTGAGGACGTAGGAATCCTTCAGCCGGAGGTACTCCTCCTCGTTGAAGAAGCGTTCCCGCTGGACACGGGTCATATAGAGCAGGTCCAGCTCGCCCATGACCTCCTCGAGCGAGCGGCTCTCGGTATACGGCACGCCGGTCGCGTCCAGACAATTCCTGCGGACAAACTCCGGCAGCCGCAGCTCGTCCGGCGAGATCAGCACGAACCGCATCCCGCCGTACCGCGTCAGCGCGCCGAGCAGGGAATGCACGGTCCGCCCGAATTTCAGGTCGCCGCACAGCCCGACGGTCAGCCCGGAAAGCCTGCCCTTCTCCCGCCGGACGGTCATGAGGTCGGTCAGCGTTTGCGTCGGGTGGTAATGCCCGCCGTCGCCGGCGTTGATGACCGGCACGAGCGAATGCGCCGCCGCGACCATCGGGGCGCCTTCCTTCGGGTGGCGCATGGCGATGACGTCCGCGTAGCCGCTGACGACCGCGACCGTGTCCGCGACGCTCTCCCCCTTGCGGGCGGAGCTGGAGGCGGCGTCCGAAAAGCCCAGCACGTTCCCGCCGAGCGACAGCATCGCCGATTCAAAGCTCAGGCGCGTCCGCGTGGACGGCTCAAAGAAGAGCGTCGCGAGGATCTGATGGCGGCAGGCGTCGCGGTAGTCCGCCGGGCGGTCGTAAATTTCCGACGCGAGGCGGAGCAGTCCGTCGATCTCGCCGACGGACAGGTCGAGGATGTTCAGCAGGTGTCGTGTCATGGTCGTCCCTTCCCTTCCGTCAGTCGGACGCGCCGTACACAGAAAGGTAGGCGCGGATGCGTTCGACGTGTTCGGCGTTCGCCGGGTCCTCCGAAAGGTAGTCGAGCAGGTCCCGCACCGTGACGATCGCACGGACCGGGAAGCCGTAGGTCTGTTCGATCTCCCGCACCGCCGAGCGGTCGGTTTGCCCCTTCTCGCCGCGATCGACCAGCAGCAGGCACCCCGTGACGCGCACGCCGTCCAGCGTCGACAGCAGTTCCATGCTCTCGCGGATCGCCGTGCCCGCCGTGACGACGTCCTCGACGATGACCACTTCGTCCCCGCTTCGTGGCGTATACCCCACGAACAGCCCGCCTTCGCCGTGGTCCTTCGCCTCCTTGCGGTTGAAGAAGAACGGCACGTCCAGCCCCTCTCCGGCGAGGGCGACCGACGCGGCGACCGAGAGCGGAATGCCCTTATAGGCGGGTCCGAACAGCACGCGGGGGGTCCGCCCGAACGCTTCGAGGTAGGCGCGGGCGTAGAAACCGCCGAGCCGTGCGATCTGCGCGCCGGTCCTGATCTCCCCGGCGTTGATGAAGTACGGGATCTTCCGCCCGGATTTGGCGGTGAAATCCCCGAATTTCAGCACGTTCGCGTCCGTCAGGAAGCGAATGAACTCCTTTTGATAGTCCCGCATTTACGCATCCTCCCCTTCGACAAATTCCCGCACGCAGCGTTCGTACGCCGCGACCGGGTCGGGCGACGCCGTGATCGGGCGACCGACGACGATGAAGTCCGAACCGGCTTTCCGCGCTTCGGCGGGGGTCATGACCCGCTTCTGGTCGCCGACTTCGCCGTCCGCGAACCGCACGCCGGGGGTGACGGTCAGAAAGTCCGCCCCGCAGGCGTCGTGGACGGTTTTCGCCTCCAACGGCGAGCAGACCACGCCGTCCAGTCCCGCGTCCTTCGCGTTCTGCGCGTACCGCAGCACGACCTCCGCCATCGGGCGTTGGATCAGCAGTTCGTTTTCCAGCCGGGTCTGGTCGGTCGAGGTCAACTGCGTGACCGCGATCAGCAGCGGACGCGTGCCGTCCGGGCGGGTCAGCCCCTCCAGCGCCGCCTGCATCATGGCGACGGTCCCCGCCGCGTGCAGGTTGCACAGGTCCACGTCCAGCGCGGACAGGACGCGCATGGTCCTGCGCACGGTGTTCGGGATGTCGTGCAGTTTCAGGTCCAGGAACACGCGGTGTCCCCGCTTTTTGACCGTCCGCACGATGTCCGGTCCGGCGCCGTAAAACAGCTCCATGCCGATCTTGACGAACGGTTTGCGGGGGCGTCCGTCGAACTTCGCGAGGAAGGACAGCACGTCCTCCGCCGACGGGAAATCGCAGGCGACGATCACGTCGCGAGCAGGCTTCTTCATCTTACTCCTCCTCCTTGGCTTTGGCGCCCGCACGGTCGCGCCGACGGACGACGGGGTGCGCACGCCCGACGGCGGAACGCACGTTCCGAAAATGGTACCGGCTCAACGCGTTCGGCAGCTCCGCGACCAGCCGTTCGCAGACGAACGGGTCGACGAGGTTCGCCGCACCGACTTCGACCGCCGTCGCGCCGGCGAGCAGCATCTCCAGCACGTCCTCGACCGTCCGCACGCCGCCCATGCCGATGATCGGGATGTCCACCGCCTCGTACACGTCGTACACCATGCGCAGGGCGACCGGGAACACGCCGGGGCCGGAATATCCGCCCGTCCGATTGGCGAGCAGGGGGCGGCGCTCCTTCAGGTCGATGCGCATCCCGAGCAGGGTGTTGATCAGGCACACGCCGTCCGCACCCGCTTCCTCGCACGCCTTCGCGATGGCGGCAATGTCCGTCACGTTCGGGGTCAGTTTGATGTAGACCGGCTTGTCCGTCACGCCCTTGACCGCCTTCGTCACCGCCGACGCGGCTTCCGGCGTCGTGCCGAAGCTCATGCCGCCGTGCCGGACGTTCGGGCAGCTGACGTTGACCTCCAGCAGACCGACCTGCTCGCTCTTTCCCAGCTTTTCGCAGGCGTAAACGTAGTCGTCCAGCGAAAAACCGCTGACGTTGGCGATGATCTTCTTGCGGAAGTAGGTCGCGATCTCCGGCAGTTCGTGTTCCAGCACATGGTCCACGCCGGGATTCTGCAGTCCGACGGCGTTGAGCATTCCCGCCGTGCATTCCGCGATGCGCGGTGCGGGATTTCCGACGCGTGGTTCGCGGGTCGTCCCCTTGCAGGAGAACGTGCCGAGGACGTTGACGTCGTACAGTTCGGCGAACTCCTTCCCGTAGCCGAAGCAGCCGCTCGCGGGGATGATCGGGTTATCCAGCTCCCAGCCGGACAGGTCGACGCTCAGCTTTCCCATCGTACTTCCTCCCTTCTGAACACCGGACCGTCCTTGCAGACCCGCTTCCCGCCGGTCAGTTCCGGCAGGGCGCAGCCCATGCAGGCGCCGAATCCGCAGCCCATGCGGGCTTCAAAGCTGTACTGTCCGTCGGTGGCGGCGACTTTTTCCAGCGCACGGAACATCGGCAGCGGTCCGCAGGCGTAAAAATGGCTGTAGGACAGGGTTTTCACGACGTCCGTCACGAATCCCTTCTCCCCGAACGAGCCGTCCTCCGTCACCACCGTCACCGACGCGCCGAACGAGCGGAAGTCCCGCGCAAGCAGCACGTCCGCGCCCGTGCGGAACCCGAGGACCACCCGCACCTGCGCCCCCCGACGGCACAGCTCCCGGCACAGCCACACCAGCGGCGCCGCGCCGACGCCGCCGCCGACCAGCAGCGGACGATCCCCGGCTTTCGACAGGTCGAACCCGTTGCCCAGCCCGACCAGCGTATCCACCGTGTCGCCCTCGCGCAGCCAGGTCAGTTCCTCCGTCCCCTTGCCGACCACGCGGAGCACGACGCTCGCCCGTTTGCGGTTGTTCGCCATGTCGCACACTGAAAGCGGTCTGCGCAGGTACAGTCCGCCGACGCGGAAATTCAGGAACTGCCCCGGCGTCACGGACGCGTCGTACTCGCCGTACAGCTCCATGCGGTAGACGTCGTGGGTCAGCGGCAGGACCGACCCGACCCGAAGCATTTGCTCTGTCACCGTTGAAACCCTCCCCTGCTTTCAATTGATCGTGGAGATCTCCATCGTGATCTCCTCCAGCACGTCCAGCAGGACGCGCACCGTGTCGAGCGCGGTGAAGATGGTCACGCCGTTCTCGACCGCACAGCGTCGGATCGCGATCCCGTCCGTCTCCGTCGCACCGCCCGAACTGTAGTCCCGGGTGTTGATGACGTAGTTGACGTATCCCTGGCGGATGGAATCGAAGATCTCCTCGCTCCCCTCGCTGATCTTCCGGCGGACGCGGGTGCGGATCCCGTTCTCCTTGAGGAATTTCGCCGTCCCGCTGGTCGCTTCGATGTTGAAGCCCATGTTGTAGAACCGACGGATCAGCGGCAGGGCTTCCTCCTTGTCCTTGTCGGCGACCGTGACGAACAGCGTGCCGTAGTTGACCACCTGCATCCCCGACGCCTGCAGCGCTTTATACAGCGCCCGCGTCAGCTTGCGGTCGTAGCCGATCGCTTCGCCCGTGGACTTCATTTCCGGCGAGAGGTACGCGTCCATGCCCCACAGCTTGGAGAAGGAGAACGCGGGAACCTTGACGTACCACTTTTCGCGGTCCGGCGGGCAGAGCATATCCAACCCCTGCTCGCGCAGGCTCGTCCCTAAGATCACCTTCGTGCCGATGTCGGCGAGGCAGTACCCCGTCGCCTTCGACAGGAACGGCACGGTCCGCGAGGAACGCGGATTGACCTCGATGATATACACCCGATCCTGCTTGTCGACGATGAACTGGATGTTGTACAGCCCGACGATGCCGATGCCGAGCCCGAGTTTCTTCGTGTAGTCGAGGATGGTGCTTCGCACGTTGTCGGTCAGCGTGAACGCCGGGTAGACGCTGATGGAGTCGCCGGAATGCACGCCGGTCCGCTCGACCAGCTCCATGATGCCCGGGACGAACACGTCCTTCCCGTCGCAGACCGCGTCCACCTCGACTTCCCGCCCGACGATGTAATGATCGACCAGAACCGGCTGATCCTCGTTGATCTCGACGGCGGACTTCAGATACAGCCGCAGCTGCGATTCGTTCGCGACGATCTGCATCGCCCTGCCGCCCAGCACGAACGACGGGCGCACCAGCACCGGGTAGCCGATCTCCTCCGCCGCACGCACGCCGTCCTCGACGTTCGTGACCGCTTTGCCCTGCGGTTGCGGGATGTCCAGCGAAAGCAGGACCTTTTCAAACGCGTCGCGGTTCTCCGCACGCTCGATGGCGTCGCAGTCGGTACCGATCAGGTTGACCCCACGCCGACGGAGCGGCTCGGCGAGGTTGATCGCCGTCTGTCCGCCGAGCGACGCGATGACCCCGTAGGGCTTTTCCAGCTCGATGATGTTGCAGACGTCCTCGACGGTCAGCGGCTCGAAATACAGCTTGTCCGAGCAGGTGTAGTCGGTCGAGACGGTCTCCGGGTTGTTGTTGACGATGATCGCCTCGCACCCGTGGGCACGGATGGTCATGACCGCGTGGACCGTCGAATAGTCGAACTCCACCCCCTGCCCGATGCGGATCGGACCGGACCCCAGCACGAGGATCTTCTTCCGATCGGTCACGACGGACTCGTTTTCCTCCGCGTAGGTGGAATAGAAGTACGGGATATACGACTCGAACTCCGACGCACAGGTGTCGATCATCTTGTACACCGGGAAAACGCCCGCTAGATCGGAAGAGCACACGTCCTGAACT
>CANQVQ010000035.1 GCA_947627335.1 uncultured Clostridia bacterium
CTACACCCTGCACCTCGCCCTGCATTCCAACGCCTCCGGCTCCGCGAACCCCGGGTCCCAGCAGGGTACCGACGTCTACTACTACGCCACCAGCACACGCGGCAAGCAGGCGGCGGAGCTGTTCGCACAGAATTTGCGGGACATCTATCCGACCCCGTCCCGCGTTCGGGCGCTCCCGACGACCTCGCTCTACGAACTGCGCAACACCCGTGCGCCCGCGATCCTGATCGAGCTCGCCTACCACGACAACCCTGCCGACGCGGAATGGATCAAGTCCAACATCCGGCGCATCGCCCGCAACCTATCCCTGTCGGTCGCGGAGTACTTCGGCGTGCCGCTGGTCGACCCGGAACCGCTTCGGACCGGCGTGGTGCGCACGGAGGGCGGGCGGCTCAATATCCGCAGCCAGCCCAACACCTCCTCGCAGGTCCTCGGGCAGATCCCGAACGGCACCGAGGTGACGGTCACCGGGCAGGACGGCAACTGGTACGTCGTGCAGTACGACGGGGTCACCGGGTATGTGTTCGGGCAGTATTTGGCGGTACAGTGAAATTTTGGGGGGCAAACGCAATCGCGGCGACTCCACGCACTTCGTGCGCTCCGCCTTGCTCTGCCTTTTCCCCCCAAAATCCCCCTTTTGGTCGAAAACCGACTCGGCTTGCGCCACTTCTGACGCCGCCTTCGCCGGTTTTCTCTGGAGGAGTTCCTCCGGCGGTTCATGCCCGCCTACGGAACGGAATTTAATTGTAATTTTGCCCTCGGTTAAAAATTTTTTCGCGAAGCGTCCCCTGCGCGGGGACGCTTTTTTGCGGGAAGCCGTTTTTACATCTTTTTTACATTTTTTCGGAGCGGATTTGTTCGACCGGGGTTGACATAACGCGTCAAAATGTGCTATACTGAATGCGACGTTGGTCGAAATGGGGGTCGATTTGGTTGAAAAGACGAATTCTGTGCGCACTCCTTGCGACGGTGCTGCTGGCGGGCTTGGTTCCGCTGCCTGCGCTCGCATTCGGACATTCGGCGACGACCCCGCTGCCGGACGGGTTGTACAAGTCCTGGAAGCAGACGGACGAGCGCTGGCGGGACCTGGTCCTCGGCAAGGACCCGTGGACGGACGGCGCCGGCAACCGGCACGAAGAGGAAACGATGGGTCATGCGGGCTGTCTGATCACCTCCATGGCGATCCTGTCCCGCGCCTATGGGTTGACGCTGAAGGACGGCACGGAGATCACGCCGCTCACCCTCGGCAAGGCGATGTACGACAACGGGAGCTGTAAATACCTCAATGAGCGCGGGGGCGCGAATTACGCGGTCGCCTTCGATGAATTGATCCCGGGCGTTCACTTTGCGGACTTTGAACAACCGGGCAACCCGACCAACCGCATCACGCAGCTGCTGTCCGACGCGAGCAAGGAATACGTCATCGTCGCCGGCGTCAACAACGGGGGGCACTACGTCGCGGTGGACTACGTGGAAAATGGGAAGGTACATATCTGCGACCCCGGGTACGACCGCGCCCTGCTTTCGGAATACAACGTTTACTGTTTGCTTGTCTACACGATGGACGAGCAGTACGTCGATCCGGGCGCGTCGCCGCATCCCGCGTCCTCGCTGTGGGTCGTGGTCGAGGAGGTCGGTGTTCGCGTCCGCACGGAGCCGCGCATAGACGCCGATGTCCTGTTCTCATACGCGAAGGGGACGCAGATGGAAGTGCTGGAAACGGTCGAAGCGGACGGGTACCTGTGGGGCAGGCACGCCGACGGCTGGTCCGCACTGCGAATGCTGGACGGGGGAGAAGTTTACTGCGTCCCGGTCCAGACGGGCGAACAGTTCACCGTGACCTACCACACCAACGGCGGGACCGGCGGTCCGGCGCCGCAGCAGAAGGCGGTCGGGATCGACCTGCGGCTCTCGTCCGACGTTCCGAGCAAGAACGGGTATCGCTTCCTCGGTTGGTCAACGGACCCGTCCGCGGTTTCGGCGGACTATGTGCCGGGCGGCTGGTACCGCACGGACGCGTCGGCGGCGCTGTACGCGGTATGGATGCCGGAAAGCGACCTGTTCGGATTCGGGATCGACGTTTCCGCCTATCAGGGGGACGTGGATTGGGAAAAGGTCGCGTCCGACGGGATCCGATTCGTGATCCTGCGGGCGGGCACGTCCAATGGCAAGGACGAACGGTTTGAGGAGAATTATCGCGGTGCGAAGGCGGCGGGACTGCATATCGGCAGTTACTTCTATTCCTACGCCCTGACCGAATCGGAAGTGCAGAAGGACGCCGAGGATTTCCGCTCGTATCTTGAGGGAAAAGCCTTCGATATGCCGGTTTATCTGGATCTGGAGACCGAGGAGCAGGGGGCGCTTTCGGCGGAAAAGCTGGTGCAGTTGGCACTGCGTTTCCAAACGGCGATGGAGGACGCGGGACTGTTCTGCGGGGTATACAGCAGTTCCTCCTGGTTCGATACGAAGCTCAACGGCGACCGGCTCGGCGGTCGACCGTACCTTTGGGTCGCGCAATGGACCGCGAGCGGGACGCTTTCCCAGAATATGAGCCGAAAATACGGTTTGTACCAGTATTCCGATACGGGACGCGTCGACGGGATCTCGACGGTCGTCGATTTGGACGTCTGCTACATCGACTATCCGACGCTGATCGCGAATACGGTGACGAACCGCCCGGCGGACCCGGTGCCGACGCCGGGGTCCGGGTTGAATGTGCGCGAAGGGATCGTGTACGGGGGCAAGCCCGGCATGACCGCGCAGGAATGGAATGCACTGTTCGTGGGTTCGGTGAAGCTCCGGCGTGCCGACGGGACGCTGATGGAGCCGGAGGAAACCGTTTGCACCGGCTGCGAGGTGGAATACGAAGGCAGATCCTTCCCGATCGGCGTGCGCGGGGACGTGAACGGCGACGGAAAAACGGATTCGATGGACTATCTGCTGATCAAGCGGAACGTGTTGGGCTCCTTCGCGCTGGAAGGCGGGGCGTACTACGCCGGCTGCCTGTTCGGCGAGGAGATCAACTCGACCGACTATATGCTGCTGAAGCGCCATGTGCTCGGGACGTTTGATCTGTACGGGTGAGAGACAAACAAAAAGCGGACGTTTTCCGATGAAAACGTCCGCTTTTTTCGTTGCGTGTTATTCGCCCTTGACGAGCCGTTCGATCTCGCCCGCGAAATCGTCCTCGCGCTTCTCGAGACCTTCGCCGCGCTCGTATTTGACGAACGAGCTGATCGCGAGCTTGCCGCCGAGCGCCTTGCCGGTCGCTTCGGTATACTGCGCGACGGTCATCTTGTCTTCCTTGACGTAATCCTGGTCAAGCAGGCAGGCGGTCTCGTAGAACTTGTTGAGACGACCTTCGATCATCTTTTCCTTGATGGCTTCCGGCTTGGAGGCGTTCTTCGGGTCGTTGTTGATCTGGGTCAGGGCGATCTCCTTCTCGCTCGCCAGAACGTCCTCCGGGACGCAGTGGCGGCAGACGTAGGTCGGGTTCATCGCGACGATCTGCATACAGATATTCTGCGCATACTCGGCGAACGCCGGGTTGTTCGCGACCGCTTCGTCCGCCTCGAACTTCGCGACGCAGGCGGAGGAACCGCCGCCGTGGACGTAGGTGCCGGTCAACCCTTCGACGATGACGAACCGACGAATGGACATATTCTCGCCGATGGTGAAGATCTTGTCCTTCAGCGTCGCGTCGACCGTCATTTCGCCGCCGTCAAACGGAAGCGCGAGCAGCGACGCGATGTCGGCGGGCTTGTTGGCGACGATGGTCCGCAGGATCCCCTGCACGAATTCCCGGAACGTCGCGTTCTTCGCGACGAAATCGGTTTCCGCGTTGACTTCGACCATCGCGGTCATGCCGTTGGCGGTCAGGACGTCCACGACGCCTTCCGCCGCGACGCGGTCCGCCTTCTTCGCGGCGACCGAAAGCCCTTTTTCGCGAAGCACCTTGATCGCTTCGTCAAAATCGCCGTTCGCGGCGACGAGCGCCTTCTTGCATTCCATCATGCCTGCGCCGGTCTTCTTGCGCAGGTCCATTACCATTTTTGCGGAAATTTCTGCCATTTTACAATTCCTCCTTAGCTGTTCTCCGTTCCGATCACTCCGCGGCGGGAGCGGGAGCGGCTTCTTCCGTCGAATCGGTGAACTGTTCGCCCTGACGACCTTCCAGCACCGCGTCCGCCATGACGGATGCGATCAGTTTGATGGCGCGGATCGCGTCGTCGTTGCCGGGGATGACCACGTCGATGACGTCCGGGTCGCAGTTGGTATCCACGATCGCGATGACCGGAATGCCCAGCTTCCGCGCTTCCTCGACCGCGTTGGTCTCCTTCTTCGGGTCGACCACGAAGATCGCCGAGGGAAGGGTCTTCATGGACTTGATACCGCCGAGGTTCTTTTCCAGGTCGTTGGTCTGCTTTTGCAGAGCGGCGACTTCCTTCTTCGGCAGCAGATCGTATGTGCCGTCCTCCGCCATCTTCTGGAGGTTGTTGAGCTTGGCGATGGACTTCTTGATGGTCTTGAAGTTGGTCATCATGCCGCCCAGCCAACGGGTGTTGACATAGAACTGCTCGCACCGGAGCGCTTCCTCGCGGATCGCGTCCTGCGCCTGCTTCTTGGTCCCGACGAACAGGATGCTTCCGCCGTCCGCGGCGATCTGACGCACGAACAGGTACGCTTCCTCGATCTTCTTGACGGTCTTTTGCAGGTCGATGATATAGATCCCGTTCCGTTCGGTGAAGATATACTCCGCCATTTTCGGGTTCCACCGCCTGGTCGGGTGTCCGAAGTGGACGCCTGCTTCGAGCAGCTGCTTCATGGATACGACTGACATAGGGTTTTTCTCCTTCTTTCGGGTTTGCCCCGCCACCGTTTTGGAATTTACGCCCCGTTTTCCCGGTTGCCCGGACCCGAACCGCGGACGCAGAACGGTGTGTGTACTTTCGCACGTCCCCTTTTTCGGACGTACTGCATGATTATAGCACATTTTTTCACCGATTGCAAGGGGTTTTGCGAAATTTTTTTGCCGGTTTTCCGCGCTTCCTTCGGGCGCGTCGCTTGACATTTTTCGGACGGTGTGCTATACTGGAACAGAAAGGGAGGGACCGACGGAATGGAGCAAAAGAGATACAGCGTCAAATGTATGTTTCAAACGACCTATTACGCCATGGGCGGACAGCAATTGCCCCGGGTGAGCTGGGTGGAGCGAATGTTCTACCTGCGTGCGTCGGACCTGGAGGATTCCTACCGCCGTGCGGAGGAGCTTGCGCTCGAGTACGAGTGCGATTACACCAACGAGGAACGTCAACTTGTCTGCTGTCGGCTGTACGAGATCTCGGACAGCTGCGAGATCCTGTGCGACCGTCTGCAGAGCGGCACGGAGCTTTATACGAATTTCTTCGACGCGTCCGAGGAGGAGGTCGAAGCGATTTTGCGCTGCCAGTTCGGCGAAAAGGGCGCCCCGACGGACAGCGTGAGTTGAAGAAAAAAGAGGGCGGTGCAGTACGCATGGTACTGCACCGCTTTTCGTTTTGCTTGCGTCAGTTTTCCGCTTGCTTGAACGCGTTGATGGTCTCTTCCAGCGCGGTCTGCGCGGCGGACTCCTTCGCCTGGTAGGCGGAAGCGAACTGTCCTTTGTTCGTGTCCTGCGCCATATCGTGCAGGAGCGTATCCAGACCGCCCCACTGGAACACCAATCCGATGTCCGTGCTGCGCCCGGGAAGGATGTAGTTGTCGATCATGTCCTTCGTGTCTTCGTCGCGGCTCTTCATGGTTTCCAGGCACTGCTCGAGGTAAACGGGCGCGAGCATATTTTTGCTCGCCGCACCCATGACGTTGAGCACGTCGGCAAGCATTTCCCGCTTCTCCTCCGGCACCCAGCGCGGGACCGCAAAGCAGGTCGCGGACCACGGGTTGACCAGGCAGTAGTAGCCTTCCTGCTCCAGATCGCCCTTCGGGACCGGCACCAGACCGTAGTCGTCCTCCATGTCGCCCAGCTGGAGCGGGAAGGAGATGTCGCCGTTATAGAACAGGGCGTTGCCGGCGATGAAGTTCTCCATGGTCAGGATGGACGGCCACTGCACGCCGCCCTGCCCGAAGAAGTCGTTCGCGCTGATGTAGTGGGTCGGGTCCTGCACCAGATTCTGGATCTTTTCCATGACGGCGGCATTGCGCTCGCTGTACATGGTCAGCACCGGATAGCCGTCCGCCGTGCCTTCCGCGGACGCGATACGGGCGCCGGCGCCGTAGAACAGGCTCCACATATCGTCGAGCTGTCCTTCCCAGCCGACCAGATCCTCGTAGTTGATCGTGCCGTCGTTGTTGAGGTCCTCGCTGATCTCCTGCATCATCTGGTACACGAGGTCGAGGGTCCACGTCCCGTCGCGGACGAAGTCGTAGGGGGTGCCGCCGTATTTGGTGGCCAGGTCGTACCGCTCGTACAGGCTCTTGTTCCAGGTGATGGCGGCGGAGGCGGATTTGTTGCCGAGGCCGATGTCGCCGATGGTGAAGAACAGTTTGCCGTCAAGGGTCATTTCCTTGTTGAACGCCTGATCCCACCACGGCGCTTCCATTTGCAGGCCGGGGACGGCATTGAGATCGAGGAAGATGTTCTGCTGCGCGAGGAGCGCGCTCGTCAGCAGGCAGGGCACCACGACCTGATAGTCGGACGTGAACGCCAGGCTGTCCTGCAGGATCCGCTGGGACATCGCGCCGCTCGGACGGGAGTCGTCCGCCACATAGTCCTCCTGGATCTCCACGTCGAGCTGCTCTTCGGTGAAGTCGACGCGTTCGCCGAGGGCGTCGTTGAGCGTCGAGAGCATACGGTCTCCTTCGGCGGTCTGGTATTGCGGCAGGTTGTAATCGTTCTTGACGATTTCGGATTGATAGGTCTTGTTTACGGTACACACGAGGAACGTAAACGTTTCGCCGCCGTAGGTCTTGCCGGACGTTTGGGCGACGTAATTGCCGTCCTGATCTTGGTATTCGCCGTAGGCGACCGTCGATTGGGACGTTTCGCCGGACGCGGCGGAAGAAGAGCCAGCTTCTTCCTCCTGCTTGCAGGCGGCGAATATGCCGAAGCAGAGCAGAAGCACCAGCGCCAGGCAGCATATGCGTAAGGATTTGCGGACTTTCATGGGAATCCTCCTTCAAGTTTGTGGGTTCACCCCACAGTATATAGGAAGTATAGCACAAATCTTTCCCGATTGCAAGAAGTTTTTTTGCTTTTTTCGGAAAATTCTTCAAAAAGGTTGCGAAACGTTCGGAAATGTGGTATGATACAGTAGAAAAAAGATCACACGGGGAATAAAAACAGAAGGAAGGATTTTTGCCCATGCGTTGTCCGGTTTGCGGTCACCTGGAAAGCCGGGTGGTGGATTCCCGCCCCGCCTCCGACGGCAGCTCGATCCGTCGCCGCCGCGAATGCCTCGCCTGCGGGAAGCGGTTCACGACGTATGAAACCGTCGAATCGCTTCCGATCATCGTCATCAAGAAGGACCGCACGCGGGAGGCGTTCGACAGGAGCAAGATCCTGCGCAGCATCATTCGCGCCTGCGACAAGCGTCATGTGACGATGGAGCAGATGGAAGACGTGGTTTCCGAGATCGAGAGTTCCCTGCAAAATTCCCTGCAGCGGGAGATCACGTCCGCCGCGCTCGGCGAGATGGTCATGCAGCGGCTGCGGGCGCTCGACGAGGTCGCTTACGTTCGGTTCGCTTCGGTCTACCGCCAGTTCAAGGACATCGGTGCGTTCATGGACGAGCTGACCCGCCTGCTCGACGAGAAAAAGCGTTGAAAAATCGCGTACTTTGCCGGATTTTGGCGAAGTACGCGATTTTTTGCCTGTTACAGTCGATCCGCACGGGCGGCTCGCCGCCGCAGAACGACCGTCAGCCCCGCCGACGCGGCAAGGAACAGCAGCACCCACCCGAGCAGCGACGCACGGTCCCCGGCGAAGGGTTCCTCCTTGCTGACCGCGACCGCGCAGACCGGGGGGACGAACGGTTCCCCGTCCTTCCGTGCGCTGATAACGCACCGCCCCGACCCGTCAAACGCCAGCGTGACTTCGCCGTTTTCGTCGGTCACGAAGGCGGAATCCTTGCCGTCGATGCAGATGACCGCACCCGGGACCGGCACCTGTGCAGGTTCGCCGTCCGCGTCCGTCCCGTCGGCGAGCAGGGTCAGCGTGAGCGTTTCCGCCCCGGCGACCGAGGCGAAGGTCTCGTCAAAATGGCAGTAAAGCGGCGTTTCCTCCGCTTCGTCCGTCAGCGAATAGATATATAGGAAATCTCCGTCGCTCACCGGGGTGAGCAGGTCCGCGGGCAGGTGGTCGAGCCGGAACGCGCAAGCGCCCGGTTCCTCCCCCCACAGCGTATGGACTTGTAATTCCCCGTCGGGCTCCGTCCGCTCCGCACGGTAGCCGTCGCCCTCGCCCTTCCAGAGCGTTTCATGGGCGCAGGTCAGGACGTCGTGTACGGTCAACAAACCGTCGCCGTCCGCGTCGTTCGGCGAGACCGACTCGCACGCGAACGCAAGCGAACCGTCCTTCCCGGCGAGCGTGACCGCCAGCGTCGGAGGCGCTTCTTCCGGACCGGACTGCGCAAGGGCGGCTCCGCCGCCGCACGCAAACAGGAACAGGACCGCCGCCATGAAAGCGGCAAACCGAACGCCGTGCAACCGCACCGCCCTCCTTCTGTCGAAAATAGGCATCCAAAACCAAGCTAAGTATACCAAAGCTTTTGCCGTTTGTCAACCCCATTTTTTCCGAAAAACGGAAAAAATCCCCCATTTGCGAAAATTCGACACCAAATCGCAAAAAACGGCGGAAACCAAAGAAAACCCTGTCCGGAACTGCCGGTTTTTTCGGCTTTCTGTCGAAAATTAGTACACAAAAGTTTACATAAAGTGGATATTTTTTCCAAGAAAACCTTGCTTTTTGAAGAGAACCGTGCTAAAATAGAGGTGCCGTGAAGGAAAGCAGTGAAAAAGCATGGACAAAAAGAAAAGATAAGGGAGTTAGTCACAGTATGGAAAAAGCCAGAGTCCTCATCGCAGAGAGCAACGATGAACTTCGCAGTCAGTGCGCGATGAACTTGCGGAGAATGGGGCACAACGTGATCGGCGAGGTCAGCGACGGGCAGGAGGCGCTGCAGAAGATCGCCCGTCTGCACCCGAACATCGTCGTCGCGAACGTAGCGCTCAGCAAAATCGACGGGAATCGCCTGATTCGGGAGACGCGCAAGCAGTTTGCCGATTCCCGTCCGTCGTTCATTATGGTGTCGTCCTTCGACTGTCCGGAGGCGTTCGAGGAGTGTACGGAAGCGGGCGCTTCCCACTGTATGCTCGCACCGCTCGACTACGACACGCTCAACGTTCGCATTCAGCGCCTTCTCAGCAAGGACCAGAAGGAGCGGAAGCACGGCGGGGACAACGGCGACCTGGAAACGCAGGTCACGAAGATCATTCACCAGATCGGCGTCCCGGCACACATCAAGGGGTATCAGTACCTCCGCACGGCGATCATCATGGTCGTGGAGAACAACGAGATCATCAATTCCGTCACGAAGATCCTCTACCCTTCGGTCGCGAAGCAGTACGGAACGACCTCCTCCCGCGTGGAGCGTGCGATCCGTCACGCCATCGAGGTCGCGTGGGACCGGGGCGACCTTGACGTGCTGAATTCCTTCTTCGGGTATACGGTGCAGAACTCCCGCGGAAAGCCGACCAACAGCGAATTCATCGCGATGATCGCGGACAATCTGCGCCTGAAGAACCGCCAGACGGTCGGGAGCGGTGCGATGATGTCCACGGTCTGAACCGACGGAGGAACCGGGCGAAGGCGCGTGCGAAATGAAAACGAATACAGCCGGGGCGTCCCATGTGCGGAACGTCCCGGCTTTCGTTTCGGCTATTCGACGATGACGCGAATGGTTCCGCTCTCCGTGATCAGTTCGCATTCGCCTGCGCCCGGCGTGCTTTCCGGAACGCGGACTTTACCGACGCTGCTGTGCGCGGAGAATTGCTTCCCGCTTCGCAGGATGGCGTGAATGTTCCCGCCGTCGCATTGCAGGCGGACGGTCTGCGCGTCGCAGGCGAAAAGCGTGACGTCGCCGCCTACGGATCCGACGTCGAGCCGTTCGGCGGTCACGTCGGACAGTTCGGTGTCTCCGCTGTCAGTCCGCAGGGTCAGCGTACCGTCGCAGGCGACGTCCGTCAGGTCAATGCCGCCCATGTCGGTTCGCAGGGTCAGCGTTCCGCAGGTCACGGCGGACAGCTTGATGTCGCCGCTGTAGGTCTGCAGGGTCAGCGTTTCGCAGGTCACGTCGGACAGCTCGGCGTCGCCGCTGGCGGTCTGCAGGGTCAGCGTTTCGCAGGTCACGGCGGACAGCTTGATGTCCCCGATGTCGTTCTGCAGGGTCGGCGTACTGTCGCAGACGACGTTCGTCAGTACAATGTCACCGCTGTGGGTTCGCAGGGTCAGCGTTTCGCAGGTCACGTCGGAAAGCGTGACGTCGCCGCTGCCGGTCTGCAGGGTCGGCGTTCCGCAGGTCACGGCGGACAGCTTGAGGTCGCCGATGTCGGTCCGCAGGGTCGGCGTTTCGCAGGTCACGCCGGAAAGCGTGACGTTGCCGCTGTAGGTTTCGCCGTCGAGCCGTTCGGCGGTCACTTCGGACAGCTCGGCGTCTCCGCTTTTGGTCCGCAGAGTCAGCGTTCCGCAGGTCACGGCGGACAGCTTGAGGTCTCCGATGTCGGTCCGCAGGGTCGGCGTTTCGCAGGTCACGCCGGAAAGCGTGACGTTGCCGCTGTAGTTTTCGCCGTCGAGCCGTTCGGCGGTCATGTCGGACAGTTCGGCGTCCCCGCTGTTGGTCCGCAGGGTCAGCGTTGCGCAGTTCACGCCGGACAGCTTGACGTCTCCGATGTCGGTCTGCACGGTCAGCCGGTCGTATGCGGTTTCCGGCAGGTAGACCGTGACCAGCGATTCCACATTTTGGACGTCCTCTCGCCGGACGTTCAGTACGCCGTCCACGACCTCGACGGAGAAACGCAGATCGTCGCATTCCCCGAAATCGACGCGGCAGGTCCCGTCGTCGGACGGCAGGAGCTGCACGTCGCTCGAGTTCCCGTCGATGGAAAGGCTGTCGAACGGTTGGTCGACGTAAGTGACCGGAGAAAAGCAGGGGGTCGGTTCGGACTGCGCCGGCGGCAGATCGGACAGGACGGACGCCAGAACGTCCTCGAGCGGTCCGAGCGCCGCAACCGCTTCCTCCTCGGTCAGCCCGTCCTCCATGCGGTCCTCGATCATTTCGCGGTAGTACGCCACGGTCGCCGCGACGTCCTCCGCCGGCAGACCGGAGAGCCGTTCCCGCAATGCGGATTGAAATTCATGTTTCGTCATGCGCTTGCTCCTCTCTTACAATGTATTGGTAGATGGATTCCATTTCCCGCCAGTCCCGCTTGAAGGCTTCGATGCGTTCGAGCCCCCGCGGGGTGATGCGGTAGTACTTGCGGAGCCGCCCGCAGTGCTCGGCACATCGGACGGTCAGCAATTCGGCGCTCTCCAGTCGCCGCAGGATCGGGTAGAGGGTGGACTCCGAAAGCGAAACGTACGGGCGCACGTCCTTGATGATCTGGTAACCGTAGGATTCGCCGTCCTTGATGGCGCTCAGCACGCAGACGTCCAGAAGTCCTCGCTTCAATTGAATATCCATGCAATACCTCCTTTCGCAATATACTATACCATACATAGTATTGTTTGTCAAGGGGTAAAACGAAAAAAATTTTAGAAAAATGAAAAAATTTTAGAAAAATGAAAAAAATCCCCGTTCTTGCGAACGGGGACGGATCGTCGAAAGGGTTTTACGCCCTGTCGGTCCGAGCCGAACAGGCAGATTTTTTATTTTCGACGCCAAACCGAAACGTTTTTGAAGATTTTCAAGAAACTTTTTTCAAAAAGGTTCTTGAATGGGGTGTGGGGGCAAAGCCCCACCGAATTGCGCCTGTCAACGCGTCCCGCACCGTGTCCGTCAGTCGGAGGGCGAGCCGGACTTTGCCGCCTTGCGGGCGTCGCGTTCGCGGATCTCCACACGGCGGATTTTCCCGCTGAACGTGGACGGGATCTGCTCGACGAAGTCCACGACGCGGGGGACCTTGTAGTCGGCGGTCTTTTGCCGGACGAAATCCCGCAGTTCCCGCGACATCGCAAGCCCCGGCTGATAGCCGTCGCGCAGCACCACGGTCGCCTTGACGACGAAGCCGCGCTGCTCGTCCGGCAGACCCGTGACCGCGCACTCCATGACGGCGGGGTGCCGGATCAGCACGCTTTCCACCTCGAACGGGCTGACGCGGTAGCCGCTGCATTTGATCATGTCGTCCACGCGACCGACGAACCAGAAGTAGCCGTCCTCGTCGCGCACCGCGATGTCCCCGGTGCGGTAGAGGTCGCCGTCCCAGACGTTGTCGCCGAGGTCGAACCCGGGCGCGGAGGGCATACACAGCCCCGCGTTGCACCGTCCGGCGGGCGGGAGGACGATCTCCCCCTGTTCGCCCGGCGGGCATTCCCTGCCGTCCTCGTCGACGACGATCGGGTGGTATAACGGCGAGCCCTTGCCCATCGAACCGGGGCGAATCGGCTCTCCGCGAAATTCGCCGGTCAGCATGACCGATTCCGTCTGCCCGTAGCCGGAATGGATCTCCAGCCCGGTCAGGCGGCGGAACTGCTCGACGATCTCCGCCGGGATCGCTTCTCCGGCGGTCGCGGCGTACTGCACGTCGGCAAAGCCGTTTTCGAGCAGGCGGTTCTTGACGAAGAAGCGGTAGATGGTCGGCGGAGCGCAGAAGGTCGTGACCTGCTGCCGCTTGAGCACGTCCAGCATCCGCACGGCGGAAAACACGTCGAAATCGTACGCCATGACGGCGCTGCCGCACAGCCATTGCCCGTAAATCTTCCCCCACGACGCCTTCGCCCAGCCGGTGTCCGCGACCGAGAGGTGCAGACCGCCGTCCCGAACGTTCTGCCAGAGCAGTGCGGTCGAGATGTGCGCGAGCGGGTACATCCCGTCCTGCAGGACGATTTTCGGTTTCCCGGTCGTACCGGACGTGAAGTAGAGCAGGAGCGGGTCCTCCTTGCGGGTCTCCACGCGGGGAAACGCCGTCGGACAGGCTTCGACCGCCCCGTCCAGCCGGGTGAACCCGGGTTTGTCCGCGCCGACGCTGCAAAGCAGACGCACGGACGGGCTGTCCGCCGCTGCCGCCGCAACTTTTTTGCACAGCGACTCCTCGCCGAGGCAGACCACGGCGGAGACGGACGCGTCCCGCATATGGGAAACCAGGTCGTCGTGGTTGAGCATACACGCCGTCGGCATCGCGACGGCGCCGAGCTTGTGCAGGGCGACGAGCAGGTACCAGTAAACGTAGTGCCGCTTGAGCAGCAGCATGACGCGGTCGCCCTTGCGGATGCCGCGTTCGGTCAGGAAGTTTGCCGCCTGGTCGGACAGGCGCGCCATGTCGGCGAAGGTCAGCGTCCGCTGGTGGCACGCGGTCACGGCGTACAGCTCGCAGCTTTCGTCCTGCTCCCAGACCAGCGCACGCTGCTCTGGGTGCTCCTTCGCCATGCGATCGACCACGTCATAGGCAAAATTGAACGTTTCGGGGATGCGGAGCGAGAAATCCCCGTTCCCCGAAACGGTGCAGAATTCTGGATACAGTGCGCTCATCCGTTATTGCTCCCGTTCTCCTCGTAGATCCCGATACGGCGGAAGCGCTCATAGCGTTCCTCCAGAAGTCGTTCGTCGGACAGCCCGCGCAGTTCGCTCAGGTCGCCCAGCAGCAGTTCCTTGATCTCGGCACACATTTTGTCGAAATGGGAGAAGTCCTCCGGGATCACGCCTTCCGCCACGCCGAAGGACACCATGTCCTCCGCCGTGATACGCAGGCAATCCGCCGCGTCCTGCACGCGGCTCGCGTCCTTCCACAGGATGCTCGCGCAGCCGTCCGGCGAAATGACCGAATAGACGGCGTTTTCGAGCATATACACCCGGTCCGCGACCGCCAGCGCCAGAGCGCCGCCGCTGCCGCCTTCCCCGATGACGACCGACAGGATCGGGGTCTTTAACCCCATCATCTCGAACAGGTTTTCGGCGATCGCCTGCCCCTGTCCGCGTTCCTCGCCGTCCGCGCCGGGATGCGCGCCGAGCGTATCCACGATACAGACCACCGGGCGACCGAATTTCTCCGCCTGCTTCATCAGCCGCAGCGCCTTGCGGTAGCCCTCCGGCATCGGACAGCCGAAATGTTTCTTCATGCGTTCCGCGAGGTCGCGCCCCTTGTCCATGGCGAGATAGGTGACGGGGATTTCCCCCAAATAGCCGATGCCGCCGAGGATGGCGGGATCGTCCGCGAACCTGCGGTCGCCGCAGAGTTCGACGCGCTCGGTGAACAGCGCTTCGACGAAATCGCGTCCTTTCGGGCGACCGGATGCGCGCACCGCTTTCAATTTCTCGTAAGCAGTCATCAATACCCTTCCTTTCTATTCCCTAAGCGAAGGCAAACCGGACCGTCAGCCGTCCGGGACGATCTCCTTCTGGTGCTGCCGAAGCAGCAGGGCGATGGTATCCCGCTGGGATTCCCGCGGGAGGATCTGATCGACGAACCCGTGGTCGAGCAGGAATTCCGAGGTCTGGAAGCCTTCCGGCAGTTCCGCGCCGGTGGTCTGTTCGATCACGCGGCGACCGGCAAAGCCGATAAGCGTTTTCGGTTCGGCGAGCGTGATGTCGCCCTCCATGGCGACGGACGCGGTCATGCCGCCGGTCGTCGGGTCGGTCAGCAGGGCGATGTAAAGCAGCCCCGCGTCGCTGTGACGGCGGACGGCGCCGCTGCATTTCGCCATCTGCATGAGGGACACGATCCCTTCCTGCATCCGTGCGCCGCCGGAGCAGAGCACGCCGAGGACGGGAAGCCGGTTCTCCGTCGCGTACTCGAACAGGCGGGTGATCTTTTCGCCGACGGCGGAGCCCATGCTCGCCATGACGAAGCGGGAATCCATCGCGAACACCGCGCAGGGGTTCCCCTGCACCTGCATGACGCCGGAGACCGCCGCGCACCGTTCGCCGGTGGTCTGCTTGGCTTTTTCGAGCTTGCTTTGATACTCCGGGAAGCGCAGGAAATCCGTCGAGGTCAGCGTTTCGTCCATTTCCGCGAAACTGCCCTCGTCCGCGAGCAGTAAAATGCGGTCCCGTGCGGGCATACGGACGTACGCGCCGCAGTCCGGGCAGATATACCGGCGGGGGAACAGCTCGGAGCGCTTATGCGCCGCTTTACACGCGGAGCAGCGCACCTCGAAGTCCGCGCCGGACCCGGCGCGACCGGCGTCCGCCTGCGCGAACGCGACGGGGCGGGAATGTATCTGCATCATACCATATACCAATCCTTTCTTGCAAAACTGATCGGCGCAGGGGAGGGGTCAGCCCTT
>CANQVQ010000036.1 GCA_947627335.1 uncultured Clostridia bacterium
GCGGACATCTACACCGGGCAGCACCTCGGTCGGGGCGGTTGGAGCTGGTACACCGGGTCCGCGGCATGGTACTACAAGGTGTTCGTTGAGGACGTGCTCGGCGTGCGCCTGTCCGCCGGCGGGCGGATCCTCGACCTGCGCCCCCGCATCCCGTACGAGCTGACCCTGCGCCTGCACGGGACGACGCGAATCGTCGTTTCGTCCGAGTCGGAGACCTCCCTCGACGGACGTCCGACGCAGTTCCCCGTGACCCTGCTCGACGGCGACCATACGGTCACGTTCCGTTTGGAATAGCCGTTCCGGAAGAAAAATTTTCCGAAAAAAGTCGAAATTTCCCGCCGCGGACAACGGGTTTCCCGCCGCGGCGGGGATCCCCCGAACGTCCGAATTTTTGCGCCCGCGTGCAAAAATTCGGCTTTTTTCGACCGATTTTTTTGAATTTTGGAGTATTCACCAAAAATGGCGTATTGATATTGTTGACTTTTACCATTGATTTTTTTTGAAAAACCCCTTGCGAAGCGCGAAAAAAAAGTGTATACTATATGCAATCATTGTAGACTTGGGTAAACTCGGGGGAAAAGCAGGATTCGGTCGGCGAAGCCGGTCGAACGTGCGGTTTGCCCCGATCGGACCGAGTGGAAAGGGCGGCGGTGATATGGGCGCGGTAAAGACCATTCAAATTGCGATTGACGGACCCTCCGGTTCCGGCAAAAGCACGCTCGCCCGCCGTTTGGCAAAGGCGCTGGGGTTCGTGTACATCGACACCGGCTCCCTCTATCGGGCTATCGGTCTTGCCGTCGTGCGAGCGGGTGTTTCGCCGGATACGCCGGAGGGCGTTTGCGCTCTTCTGGACGGGCTGGATCTGGAAATGCGGCTGGAGGACGGCGGAAGCGCCGTCTATCTCGACGGGCGAAAGCTCGGCGACGAGATCCGCACGACCCTCGTGACGCAGTGCACTTCGCAGATCTCCAAGATCCCGCAGGTCCGTGCGTTCCTGCTGGAGACCCAGCGCGAAACCGCACGGAAGTACAGCGTCGTCATGGACGGGCGGGACATCGGTACCGTCGTTCTGCCGGACGCGCAGCTCAAGTTGTTCCTTTCCGCCTCGCCGGAAACGCGTGCCGAGCGCCGGTGCGCCGAACTGCTCGCGAAGGGCGAACAGGTGACCAAGGAACAGGTCCTCGACGACCTGCGGCGGCGGGACGAAAACGACCGAAACCGCGAGATCGCTCCCGCGAAGCCCGCGCCGGACGCCGTTTTTCTGGACAATTCCGGGCTGGACCCGGAGGAAACGCTGCAAGCCGCCCTCGCCGTCGTGCGGGAACGACTCGGCGACCTGCCGACGTCGGTCTGACCGCGGAATGAGCCTGTACGGTCTTGCCCGGGCGCTGGTGAGCGGGGTATTCCATGTGCTGTACCGCGTCCGCGTCGTCGGGCGGGAGAACGAACCGGCGGAAGGCGCTTACGTTTCCGTCGCGAACCACATCTCCTTTCTCGACCCGATCTTCGTTTCCGTCGCGCTGCGCAGGAAGCAGCGGTTCCTCGCCAAGCGGGTCCTGACGACCCATGCCGCGCTGCGTGCGGTGTTTCGGGTGTTCGACGTGCTGGTCGTGCAGGAGGGCGAAAGCAATCTCTCCGCCCTGCGGGAAGCGATCAAGACCCTGCGGGAGGGGCGGTGCGTCGGGCTGTTCCCGCAAGGGAAGCGCATCCCGTGCGAAGACCCGCTCCCGGAGCAGGCGATGGGCGGTCTCGTCGTCATCGCCAACGGCGCGAAGGCGCCGGTGCTGCCGGTCAGCATCATCGTCAAGGGGAATAAACCGCGTCCCTTCCGAAAGACTCTGGTCCGCATCGGGGAGCCGATCCCTTACGAGGTCTACCACGCGGAAGAACAGGCGAACGGGCGAAATGCCGCCGCCGCGGCCTGCTTTGCGCGGGTCTGCGGACCGGTCGCGGAGGGCAGCCGATGAAGACTTTACGCGTCGCCGCGCACGCCGGATTCTGTCCCGGCGTTTCCCGTGCGGTCGAACTGATGGAGAAGGCGCTCGCGGAACGGGCGTCGGGTCGGCGCAAGGGCGAGGTATATTGCCTCGGCGAGCTGATCCATAACCGGGTCTTTACGGATTCCCTGCGTGCGCGGGGCGTACATTTTATCCAACCGAGCGATTTGCCCGATCTGCCGCCGGACGCACGGGTGCTGATCCGTGCCCACGGCGCGACGGAAGATATTTACCGTTCCCTGCGGGAAAACGGGATCGACTGCATCGACGCGACCTGCCCGTATGTGCGCAAGCTGCACAGGATCGCGGCGTCCGCCGTCGGAGCGAAATTCCTGATCATCGGCGACAGGAACCACCCGGAGGTGCAGGGCATCGTCAGCGCCGCTCCCGGCGAAAGCGCCGTGTACAGCGGGCTTGCCGAACTGGAAGCGACGTTCCCGACCCGGGAAACGCGGGAAGAACCGGTCGTCCTCGCCGTGCAAACGACGTTTGACACGGAGGAATGGCGGAAATGCCGGCTCTTCCTCGAAGGAATCTTTGAAAAAATAAAAATTTACGATACCATTTGCTCGGCGACCGAGGACCGCCAAAAAGAAGTCCGCACGCTTGCCGCAGCGTCCGACCTGACGGTCGTGGTCGGTTCTCCGAACAGCTCCAATACGGTCAAGCTGTTCCGCATTGCGAAGGAGACCGGCGGGGACGCTGCGCTTGTGGAATGCGCCGCGGACCTTGAAGCGCTCCGTCCCCGGATCCGGGCGGCGGCATCCATTTCAATCACTGCAGGAGCTTCCGCTCCGGGTAGTATAATTCAGGAGGTTAGAAACACCATGGAAGAAATTCAGAATGAAGAAACCAGCTTTGCAGAGCTGCTGGAGGCGTCATTCAAGACATTACACGCGGGAGACAAGGTCACGGGCACAGTCTCCGCAGTCAGCCCCACGGAGCTGAAAGTGGATCTCGGGACCAAGCACACCGGCATTCTCTCCTACGACGAGATCACCGACGAGGGCGGGATCGACCTGACCGAAAAGTATCACGTCGGCGACCCGATCGACGTCGTATGCATCAAGTTCAGCGATTCGGACGGCACCGTCCAACTCTCCAGCAAGCGGCTCGACATTGCAAAGAACTGGGAATCCATCAAAGCGGCACACGAATCCGGCGAATTCCTCACCGGCGTCGTCAAGGAAGTCATCCGCAAGGAGGACGGCTATGCGGGCGTCGTGGTCAACAAGGGCACTTCCCGCGTCTTTATCCCCGCGTCGCAGACCGGCATCGCCAAGGGCGAACCGCTCGAACCGCTCAAGGGGCAGCGTGTCACGTTCAAGATCATCGATCTCAACGAGGAGCGCAAGCGCGCCGTCGGCTCGATCAAGGCCGTGCAGCGTGCCGAAAAGAAGCAGGCGGAGGAAGAATTCTATAAGAGCCTCGAAGTCGGGCAGAAGTTCGTCGGCACGGTCCGCGCCATCATGAACTACGGCGCGTTCGTCAACATCGGTCCGGTCGACGGCATGGTGCATATCTCCGAACTGTCCTGGGGCAGGCTCCGTCCGCCGGCAGAAGTCCTCACCGTCGGGCAGAAGCTCAACGTGTTCATCAAGCATTTCGACCCGGAGACCAAGCGCATCTCGCTCGGCTACAAGACCCCGGAAAACGATCCGTGGAAGCTGTTCACGGACCAGTATTCCATCGGCGACGTGGCGGACGTGAAGGTGGTTTCGCTCATGCCGTTCGGCGCGTTCGCGGAGATCATCCCGGAACTGGACGGTCTGATCCACAACAGCCAGATCTCCGATAAGAACGTTACGAACCCGGCGACGGTCCTGAAGGTCGGCGACAGGGTCAAGGTCAAGATCGTCGGCATCGACCTGGAGAACAAGCGCATCAATCTGTCCATCAAGGCGCTTCTGGAGGAAGCGCCTGCGGAAGACGTCCCTGCGGAGGAAACGTCTGCGGAGGAGGCTCCCGTGGCGGAACCCTCCGTTGAAGAGGCTCCCGCAGCGGAGGAAGCGCCCGAGAACGCTTCCGAGCAGTGATCGGTCACAATTCGTTCGGTTTTCCCGGCGCAAAAGCGCCGGGAACCTTTTTATACGGTTTTCGGCAGGAAAGTTTTCGATTTTCACCTTGATTTTTCATCTCCTGTATATTATAATAGAGGTGATTTCTCATGGTATGGGAGCTGCTGCTCTGTCTCTTTGCCGCCATCGGACTTTTGGCGGTCTGCCTGGAGGTGTTCCGGCTGTTCGGGAAGCGCCGGATCCGGTTCACCTGTCTGCTGTTCGGGGACGACGCGAAGGACGCGTGGGACGGTCGAACGTATCAGATCGTCCTGCTCTGCCGATCGGAATTGCAGGAGGAAGAACTGCTCCGCCGTCTGTCCGACGGAGAAAAGCGCAGGATCTACATCAGAAGGTGGTGAAAAAACGGGTGGACGAATTTCTGGAAGGCGTCGTCGACGAGGTGGTCTATACCAACCCGGAAAACGGCTACACGGTCTGCGTGATGGATTGCTCCGGCGAGCCGGTCACGCTGGTCGGCACCATGCCGTTCCTCGGGGAAGGGGAAACGGTCAAAGTCCACGGCAGCTGGACCGTCCACCCGACCTTCGGGCGACAGTTCCGCGTGGACTCGTTTGAAAAGAAGCTGCCGGATTCCGCCGAAGCCATCTACCGCTATCTGGCGTCCGGGGCGCTGCGGGGCATCGGTCCGGTACTGGCGGAACGGCTGATCCACCGATTCGGGGCGGAGGCGCTGGACGTCATCGAACATCACCCCCGCTGGCTGTGCGAGATCCGGGGCATCTCCCCGAAGAAAGCGGACGAACTGCACGAATCGTTTACGCAGCAGTTCGGGCTCCGTTCGGTCATGCTCGCGTTCGGGGATTTCTTCGGTCCGTCGCTGTGCGTGCGCATCTTCAAGCGCTACGGCGCGGCGGCGGTCGACCTGATCCGGCAAAACCCGTACCGGCTCTGCACGGAGCTGGACGGGATCGGGTTCCGTTCCGCGGACCGCCTCGCGCAGTCGCTGGGCGTCGCGCCGGACGCGGAGGAACGCCTGCGTGCGGGGATCTGCTGTATGCTGGACAGTGCGGCGTTCCAAAACGGGCATTGCCGCGTGCCGGAGGACCTGCTCTGCGCCCAGACGGCGAAGTCGCTGGAAGTCCCGGAATCGGCACTGCGCGGGGCGCTTTCCGCGCTCGCGGAGGAAAAGGTGCTGATCCGCACGGAGGAGGACGGGACCGTGTTCTACGCCTCGCAGGCGCTGTATACGGCGGAGCGGTACATCGCGTCCAAGCTGGTCCTGCTCGCCGGAGAGAAACGCCCGTTCACCCCCGCCGGAATCCCGGAGCGCATCGATTCGCTCGAACGGGAAAGCGGCATCACCTACGCCGAGGAACAGCGGCAGGCGATCACCTACGCCGTGACCGAAGGCGTGACCGTCGTCACCGGCGGACCCGGCACCGGGAAAACCACGGTCATCAAGGCGATCCTGCAGCTCTTCGACGACCTGAAGCTGGACTGTATGCTCGCCGCCCCCACCGGGCGCGCCGCGAAGCGAATGAGCGAGGCGTCGGGGCGGGAGGCGAAAACCATCCACCGCCTGCTGGAGACCGGCTTTACGGAGGACCGCCAGACCCGCTTTCAGCGCGGCGAGGACAACCCGCTCCCCTGCAAGGCGCTGATCATCGACGAGATGTCCATGGTCGATACGCTGCTGCTCGAAGCGCTGCTGCGGGCGGTCAAGCCGGGCGCGTTCGTCGTCTTTATCGGGGACGTCGATCAGCTTCCGTCGGTCGGACCGGGCAACTGCCTTGCGAACCTGATCGATTCGGGGCGGTTCGCGGTCGTGCGGCTGCACCATATCTTCCGACAGGCGGAGCAGAGCCTGATCATCATGAACGCCCACCGCATCAATCGCGGCGAAATGCCGCTGCTTTCCGTGCGGGACAGCGATTTCTTCTTCCTGGAGCGGCACGGCGCGGACGCGGTGCGAAGCACGCTGCTGCAGCTCTGTGCGCTGCGCCTGCCGAAGCGGTACGGGGTAGACCCGTTCGAGGATATTCAGATCATCTGCTGGACCCGCAAAGGTCCGCTCGGCACGACCGAACTGAACGCTTCCCTGCAGGAAACGCTCAATCCGCCCGCCCCCGGCAAGCGGGAGAAAAAGACCGGCTCACGCGTCTTTCGCGAGGGGGACAAGGTCATGCAGATCCGCAACAACTACGACCTGCTCTGGCGGCGCGTGGACGGCGCGGGGAACCGCGTGGACGGCGCAGGGGTGTTCAACGGCGACATCGGGCGCATCCGCCGCATCGACCCGCAGGGCGAAGCGCTGCTGATCGACTTCGACGACCGGGTATGCACCTACGATTTCTCCCTGCTCGACGATCTGGAGCTCGCCTACGCCATCACGACGCACAAGAGCCAGGGGAGCGAATACCGCTTCGTGCTGATCCCCGCATTCGAGGCGGCCTACCCGCTCATGACGCGCAACCTGCTCTACACGGCGGTGACGCGGGCACGGGAGATGGTCTGCGCCGTCGGGGACCCGCAGACGTTCGCCGTCATGGTCGGAAACGACCGCAAGCCCGTCCGATTCACCGCCCTGCCGGGCATCCTGCGACAGGTATGACGCGCAAAACGCCAGATTGGCAGTCCCTTCGGCTGCGCCTGTTTCCCCAGCCCTGCGTGCTTTGTCAGGACGGCGCGTGCGTCACGCCGCTGCCGGTCTGCCCGGACTGCACCGACCGGTTCCGCGCCCTGCTGCGCGAACCCTGCGGGGTCTGTTCCCGCCCGGCGTCCGAATGCGAGTGCCTGAAGAAGCAGCACCTGCACACCCTGTTCTGGTACCGCAGCCCGGATTCCAAGCGGATGGTCCGCTCGCTGAAGTACCGGGCGGACCGTGCGGAAGCGCGTGCGCTCGGGGAACTGCTCGCGTCGCTCTGCACCGGGCGGTACGACGCGGTGACGTATGTGCCGCGAAGCCGTGCGCGTGTCCGACAGTACGGATACGATCAGGCGCGGCTGCTCGCGAAGGCGGTCGCGGACCGTTTGGAACTGCCGCTGCTGGATACGCTCGTCAGCCGTTCCGCGGTCGAACAGAAGATGCTCTCCGCGTCCCAGCGGGAAAAGAGTATGCGCGGGCGGTACGCCGCGCTTCCATCCGCCGTCGCGCTGTATCCGCGCCTGCTGCTGGTGGACGACGTGTCCACCACGGGCGCGACCCTGCGCGCCTGTGCCTCCCTGCTGCGGCAGGCGGGTGCGCGGACCGTCACCCTCGCGTCGCTCGCGAAGACCCCGCAGCCGAAACAATAAACCACCCGAAAGAGAGGAAAACCGCCGTGCCGCCGTCCGAAACCTGTTCCGTCCTGCGTGCGGGCGATCTGGAGATCGCCGTCGGACGATTGGAAAGCGGGCTCTGCCTGCGCGGCGTGACCGACCGCAAATCCGGTCGCCGCTTCCTGCAATCGGACGCGCCGCTGCTCACGCTGACCGCCCGCCGCACCGACGGGGACGACCTGCTGACCGTTTCCTCCGACGAGGGCTGGGGACGGGTGAACGCGTCCGTCACGGAAACGTTCGGGTGCTTCACGCTGTCCGACCACGCCGTATTGCCCGGCGTCACGGTGGCGCTGAGCGCGTTTCTGTCGGACGGTCGCGTCGAATGGACGGTGCAGCTGAAAAGCGAAAACCCGTCCTATACGCTCTACGCCTGCGATTACCCGATCCTCTCCTTCCGCACCTGCAGCCGCACGAAGGTGTTCTTCCCCTACGGCTGCGGCGAGGTCTATCCCGCCACGCGGACCTTTTCCTCCCGTCAGAATTACCCGTCCTACGGCGCGTCGATGCAGTATTTCGCCGTCTGGCACACCGGCGCGAACCGGGGCGTCTACTACGGTCTGCACGACCCCGCACCGGCGTATAAGCAGTTGGAATACCGCAAAAACGCGAACGACCCGGTCGCCTGCCTGAAAGCGTCCATGCCCCTGCGGGACATCGACCGCCCCTGCAATTCCCAAACGCTCGAAGGGCGTGCGGTCTGGCAGGTGTTCGACGGCGACTGGTACGACGCCGCAAAACTCTACCGGGTGTTCTGCGAGCAAAGCGCCTCGTGGCTGCCCGAACGGAAAGACGGCAGGCGGACCGACGCCCCGGAATGGCTCCGCACCAACCCGCACTGGTGGCGCAAGCGGATGCTGTGGGATGCGTCCTTCGCCGACGAACTGCTCGAAGCGGAGGCGGACCTCGGGCTTTCGACGGTCAGCCCGGTCCATCTGTACGACTGGTTCCAGATCCCCTACGACACGAATTACCCCCACTATTTCCCCGCGAAGGACGAATTTCTGCCGGGCATTCGGCGTTTGCAGGCGCACGGAATGCGGGTCATGCCGTATCTCAACGGGCGGCTGTGGGACACGCACGACCGGGGCAGGGAGGACTGGATGTTCACCTCCACCGCCCTGCCGAACTGCACGAAAAAGCGGGACGGCAAGCCGTTTCTGGAGGTCTACCCGACCAGCAGCATCGAACTCGCCATCATGTGCCCCTCGACGGCGCTCTGGCAGGAAACGCTCGCGAAGCTGGTCGACCGGCTGTGCGGCGAATGCGGGGCGGACGGCGTCTACCTCGACCAGATCGGTGCCGCGACCCCCTATCCCTGCGAGGACCGCACCCATCCCCACCGCCCGGGCGGGGGGAGCTGGTGGGTCGAAAGCTACCGCAACCTGCTCGACCACGTCCGCCGCACCCTGCCGGACGGGGGCTTTCTCGCCACGGAATGTACGTCCGACCCGTATATGAAGGACGTGCAGGCGTACCTTTCGTGGATCTGGATCAGGAACGACCAGGTCCCCGCCTTCATGGTCGTCTACAACGACTGCGTGACCGTGTTCGGGCGCTGCTACGACTACGCACCCGACGCGGCGGGGCAGGACATCCTCGCTGCCCAATCGCTGACCTTCGGGGAGCAGATGGGCTGGATCAAGCCGGAAGTCTATCGGACGCTGAAGCATAAAACGTTCTACCGCAAGTGCGTCCACGCCCGCGAAGCGCTCGGAAGCTACTTCTACGACGGGCGGCTGCTGCGTTCGCCGATCATCCGGGACGCGCACCGCGTCCGCACGACCAAAATGCAGTTTGAAGCCTACGGCGGACTGCTCGAACACACTGCGACGTTCTCGGAGCTTTGGGAGCGCAGGGACGGGAGGAAGCTGCTGCTTCTGCTCAACGCCTCTCCGCGAGAAACGTCGCCGACGCTGACCCTCTCCCTGCCGGACGGCGTTTATCCGCCGCACGGGGACCTGAAAGAGCCGGTCCGCGTCGAAAACGGGGTCCTGACGGCGACGCTGCCGCCGCTTTCGGTATCGTGGGTCCTATCTTGAGAGAAAAGGAGGCGTTCGCCCATGGAGCGAGGCGAAAAGAAGGGGCTGTTCTACCCGGACGTCCTGTTTGAAAACATCTACGAGATCACGCCGGACTTCCTGCGCACGAACGGCGTTCGGGGAATGCTTCTGGACCTCGACAACACCATCGCCCCCTACGAGATCGAACAGCCGACCGACGAGATGAACGCGTGGTTCAACGCCCTGCGGGACGCGGGCGTCCGTCTGGCTTTCGTTTCCAACAACCACGGCGACCGCGTGACGCGTTTCAACCGCACATGGGGCATCCCGCAGTTCTGCAAGGCGGGCAAGCCCTCGCCGAAAGGGATGCGGCTCGCGCTCCGACAGCTCGGGCTGACGCCGGAGGAAACGGTTTCCCTCGGCGACCAGATCTTCACCGACTGCGTCGCCGCCCACCGTGCGGGGCTTCGGTTCTACATCGTTCCGCCCATCCGCGACAGGAAAAGCCTGTTCTTCCGGTTCAAGCGGTTTCTGGAGCGACCGTTCGTCCGTCCGTTCCGGCACTACCGCCTCTACCTCTCCAAGACCGACAGTATGCCGCACCGTCAGAAAGGACGTGATTTGACATGAGCGCACATTTCGGACCCGGCGGGAACTCCGACGAATTTCGCCGTGCCGGCTGGAAATCCACGCTGGACGCCCCCCGTTTCGTCGCTTCCTGCGGGCTGGACGCCTACGAATACGAGGCGGGACAGGGCATCTCCGCGACCCCCGAAACGCTTTCCGCCATCGGCAGGGAGGCGGTCGCGCACGGCGTGCGAATGTCCCTGCATACGCCGTACTTCATCTCGCTTTCCTCCGTCGAGCCGGAAAAACGGCAAAAAAGCGTGGAATACCTCTACGAATCCGCTCGCGCATCGGCGGATCTCGGCGCGACGGTCATGGTCGTGCATACCGGGTCCGCCGCGAAGATCCCCCGCGAGACCGCGATGGCGTACGCGTCCGAAACGCTTCGGCAGGCGGACGAAATGCTGGCGGAGAACGGTTTTTCCGTCAAGCTCGGGCTGGAAACCATGGGCAAGCTGAACCAGCTCGGCACGCTCGACGAGGTCCTGACGCTCTGCAAGCTGTCCCCCCGCTTCGCCCCGGTCGTGGATTTCGGGCATATCAACGCCCGTGAACAGGGGATCCTGCGCACGGAGGACGATTTCAAGCGGATCTTCGACCGCATCGCCGAGGAACTCGGTCCGGAAGCGGCGGAGACCCTGCACTGCCACTTCTCCCGCATCGAATACACCGAGAAAGGCGAAAAACGGCACCTGACCTTCGCCGACGAAACGTTCGGACCCGACCACCGTCCGCTGCTGCGTGCGGTCGCTTCGCTGGGCGTCTCCCCGACGTTCATCAGCGAATCCGCCGGGACGCAGTCCGAGGACGCCCGAGCCATGCAGACCTACTACCGTTCGCTATGAAATGGAAGGAGACTCTGCGTTCCCTCCCGCGGCGGACGTGGTTTCGCGTGCTCGTCGGGGGGATCGCGTTCCTGTTTCTCGCGGTGCTGGTCTGCAACCTGATCGTCCTGGTTTCCGCGTCCCCGCTGCAAACGACGCGGGAGGAGCTCGCGTCGGACGGGACGCGCTTCGACTGCATCCTCGTCCCCGGCGCACGCGTCCACCCGGACGGCAGGCTCTACCCAGTCCTGCAGGACCGCATGGACGTCGGGCTGTCCCTGCTGCGGGACGGCTGCGCGGACGTCCTGCTGCTCTCCGGCGACTCGGAGGAACCGGACGCGTATGACGAAGTCGGCGCGATGGCGGTCTACGCGGAGGCGGCGGGCGCGTCGGAAGCGCAGATCATCCGGGACCCGCTCGGTCTTTCGACGTACGAAAGCCTCTGGCGGGCAAAATACGTCTATCACGCCGAAAGCGTTCTCATTGTCACGCAATCCCTCTTCCTGCCCCGTGCGCTCTACCTCGCCGACCGGCTGGGACTGCGGTGCAAAGGGATTGCGACGGAGCTGTGGGTCTACGGCGTGCGGAACTTCCTGCGGGAGCCAATCGCACGCGTCAAAGCGGTCTGGGACGGCATTTTCCTGCCCGACCCGACCGAAGGAGGTTAAAACGCATGAAATTTGAAGAACTTACCGTCCACACGACCACCCCGGGCAGCGAACTGGTCGGCGGCGTCCTGCTCGCGGCAGGGGTCTCCTGCTTCGTGACCGAGGACTACAACGACCTCGTGCAGGTCATCGAGGAAAAGTCCATCCCCTTCGACTACATCGAGGAGGACCTGCTGCGGGACCCCGGGGACGTGCGGGTCAAGGTCTACCTGCCCCGCAACGAGCAGGGGCGCCTGCAAAAGGCGGAGATCCTCGCGGGACTGGAAAGGCTGCGGCGGGAATCGGAGGTCGACGCGGGGACCCTGCAGATCGATTTTTCGGAGGTCGACGAGGAGGACTGGGCGAACAACTGGAAGCAGTACTTCCACCCCCTGCCCATCGGCGACCGCTTCGTCGTCAAACCGACATGGGAGACTTACGAAGGGGACGACCGCATCGTGCTGGAGATCGACCCCGCTTCCTCCTTCGGCAGCGGACAGCACGAAACGACGGCGCTCTGCTTAGAGGAGCTCGAACGCCTGCCGCTGGAAGGCGCGTCCGTGCTCGACATGGGCTGCGGGAGCGGGATCCTCGGCATCGGAGCCGCCCTGCTGGGCGCGTCGGACGTCGTCTGCGTCGATATTGAGCAGATCGCGGCGGACACGGCGGCGAAGAACGCCCGGAGCAACCGCATCCCGGACGGCGTGCTGAAAACCTACTGCGGCAACGTCCTGACCGACCCGTCGCTGTGCGAAACGGTGCTGAGCGCGGAACGGTACGACGTGATCCTCGCGAACATCGTCGCGGACGTCATCGTCGCCATGCTGCCGCTGTTCAAACGTGCGCTCAGGTCCGGCGGGACGCTGCTTTGCTCGGGGATCCTGTCCACCCGGCGGGAGGAAGTGCTTTCCGCCGCACGGGCGCAGGGATTTTCCGTCCGCGCTTCGCGGGAAAAGAACGACTGGGCGGTGCTGGTATGCGGGAAGTAGAGAAACGAATGCGGGAGCTGGAGACGCTTCTGGAGTACCATTCCCGGCTCTACTACGAGCTTGACGCCCCGGAGATCGAGGACGCCGAATACGACCGCCTCTTCCGCGAGCTGCAGGACCTCGAACGGGAAAACCCGCTCCTCGCCTCCCCCACGTCCCCGACAAAGCGGGTCGGCGGTCGGGTGGCGGAACGGTTCGAGAAGGTCCGGCATCAGGGCAGTATGGGTTCGCTTTCGGACGTGTTTTCCGAACAGGAGTTCCGCGCCTTCGACGTGCGCGTGCGGGAGGTCGCGCCGAACGCGGTCTACTGCGTGGAGTACAAGTTCGACGGTCTTTCGGTCGCGCTGGAATACCGCGACGGGAAGCTCGTGCGGGGGCTGACTCGCGGGGACGGGGTGTACGGCGAAGACGTGACGGACAACCTCATGACCGTCCGCAGCCTGCCGCTGACCCTCCGCCGACCGATCCCGCACCTGATCGTCCGCGGGGAAGTCTATATGCCGAAAAAGGTGTTCGCCGCCCTCAACGCCTCCCGCGAGGAGGACGGGGAAAAGCCGTTCGCCAACCCCCGCAACGCCGCCGCCGGCTCCCTGCGCCAGCTCGACAGCCGTCTCTGCGCCGCCAGAAAGCTGGAGGTGTTCGTATACAACGTGCAGCTCTGCTCCGAGCCGCTCCCGGCGACGCATTACGACGCGCTGGAATGGCTGCGCGAACTGGGGTTCCCGGTGTCGCCGGAAAACCGTCGGTGCCGGAACGCGGACGAAGCCGTCGCCCGCATCCGCGAGATCGGCGCGTCCCGCCCGGACCTGCCGTTCGACATCGACGGCGCGGTCGTCAAGGTGGATTCCTTCGCCGAACGCGAGGAACTCGGCGAGACCGTGTCAGTCCCCCGCTGGGCGGTCGCCTATAAATATCCGCCGGAAACGGCGAAAACCGTCGTCCGCGCCATCGAGATCCAAGTCGGGCGAACCGGGGTGCTGACGCCCCGTGCGGCGATGGAGCCGGTGCCGCTCGCCGGTTCGACGGTGTCCTACGCGACGCTGCACAACGCGGATTACATCGCCGAAAAGGACATTCGCGTCGGCGACACGGTCCTGCTGCACAAGGCGGGGGACATCATTCCGGAGATCCTTTCCGTCGTCCCGTCCGAACGTCCGCCGCATACGGCGCCGTTCCGAATGCCGACGGTCTGCCCCTCCTGCGGGGAGCCCGTCTACCGCGAGGACGGCGAAGCGGCGACCCGCTGCGTCAACCCGGACTGCCCCGCCCAGCTCGAACGGAGCGTGATCCATTTCGTTTCGCGTGACGCGATGGGCATCGACTACCTCGGCGCGAGCAACGTCCGCGCCATGATCGCGGGCGGACTGCTGAAGAGCGCCGCCGACCTCTACACGCTCACCAAGGAGGACATCCTTTCCCTCGGCAGCGGCTACGGCGAAAAGAGCGCGTCGAATATCCTTTCCTCCATCGAAAAAAGCAAGCAGGCGGGGCTGGCGCGGCTGCTGTTCGCGCTCGGAATCCGCCACATCGGGGAAAAGGCGGGGCAATTGCTCGCCGCCGTGTTCCCGGATCTCGCGTCCCTGCGTGCGGCGGACCGCGATACGCTGCTTTCCATCGACGAGATCGGACCGGAAAGTGCGGATTCCCTCCTGCGCTTCTTCCAAAGCGAGCACGCGCAGACCCTGCTCGACCGCCTGCAGGCGGCGGGCGTCTCCACCGCCAGCAAGCACGAACGCACCGGCGACGCGCTCGCCGGCATGACCGTCGTCTGCACCGGCACCCTGCCGACGCTCAAGCGGGCGGAAGCGGAAGCGCTCGTACGCGCCAACGGCGGAAACCCGTCCTCTTCCGTTTCCAAAAAGACGGATTTCGTCCTCGCCGGGGCGGACGCGGGAAGCAAGCTGGCGAAAGCGCAGTCCCTCGGCATTCGCATCCTCAACGAAGCGGAATTTCTCGCGCTGATCGGGAGATCCCGTTCAAATACCGACTGAAAAGCAACCGAAAGGACAGAATTCTCATGGCAAACACCGATTTTTCCCATCTCCCCGTTTACGCCGAAGCGGAGGTCGTCGTCTGCGGCGGCGGGACCGCCGGGGCGTTCGCCGCGATCGCGGCG
>CANQVQ010000037.1 GCA_947627335.1 uncultured Clostridia bacterium
GTGCGCCTCGTCGATAAGCGCTTTCAGGTCCTCCGCCCGTCCGAACCGCGAGGATGCGGCGAAGAAGTTCGTGACCTGATAGCCGAACGAGCCGTAGTACGGGTGTTCCATGATCGCCATGATCTGCAGGGCGGTGTAGCCCGCTTCCTTCACGCGGGGGAGGATATTTTTACGAAATTCGTCGTAACTGCCGATCCCCGCTTTCTCCTGCGCCATGCCGACGTGGCATTCGTAGATAAGGAGCGGTCCGTGCGGGCGGAAACCCTCGTCCGTCCAGGGGAACGGGCGGTCCGGCTCGTCGATCTCGGCGCACCAGAGGGTGGTTTTCGGGTCCTGCACGACGCGGTGCGCGTAGAGCGGGATCCGCCGGAGCTGCTTGCCGTCCCGTTCGACGACCGTCTGCACCTTCTGCCCGTTCCGCAGGGCGTCCTTCCCGTCGAAAACGACCTCGAACACCCCGTTTTCCAGCCGTTCCATCGGGCAGGCGGTCGGGTCCCAGCCGTTGAAATCCCCGGTGAAGTACAGCCTGTCCGCCCCCGGCGCCCATTCGCGGTAGACCCAGCCGGTCCCGGTGCGGCGCACGCCGAAGTACAGGTACCCGTTCGCGAAGTCGGACAGGGTCCCCTTCGCGCCGAGCAGGCGTTTTTTGGTTTTGCGGTAGTTCTCCATGCGCAGGTCGATGTCCGCCGCGAACGGCGAAAGCGCCGGATCCAGCTTCAGGATGCGGTACACGGGTGCGCCCCCTTTCCGTTTGCACCATTCTACCACATTTCGCGGATTTTGTAAAGAGGGGGACTTGCTTTTTTGAAAGAATCCCGACGCATCGATTTTTTTCAATGCGTCGGGCTGCATTTTTATTCCCCTTTTTCCTTGAACGTGATGTTGAATTCTTTTGCGCATTCTTCGACGACTGATCCCTTTTTTCCGTAAAGGATCAAGTCCTTGCTGCACCCGTCGAATGCGCCCGGTTCAATAATTGCAATATTGTCGGGAAGTTGGATACTTTTGAGGGAACTGCAATCATTGAATGCACCGCCGTCGATTGCCATAATCGGAAGTCCTCTAATTGTGTCGGGAATAATGATGTCCGTTTTTCCTTCGATTTCGGCGATGTGAAGGGTTCCTTCCTCCGTTATTTCGGAAAGTTCGCGGTCTGTCGGGTCGTAGGTACTGTCGATTCCGTTGTCAAAGCAGAGAATCCCTGTTATGCCATTCTCAGTATCAGTAAAATAATAAATTGTGCTTTTTTCGTTGCTTTCACTGCTTCCGCACCCCGCCAGCGGGAACGCGAGCAGGAGCGCCATGACCATCGAAAGGCAAGTGCATACGATTCTTTTTTTCATTCTGTGTTTCTCCTTTTTGCCGGTATGTTTATTTTTTGTTTTTTTTTAACAAAGAAAAAGTGCGCCCCAATGCGGGACGCACCGAAAAAGTGAAATCCCCCATTGTTGCCACACAATCTCTTTCCCTGTTGCAGGATATGAGTAAAGAGGAAAACACCTTTTGCTAAAGTATTTTCCCGCAACAGAGAACAATTCATTCGATTGTGTGGCAGAAGTATTTTAGCATAAGCGTTCGGAAAATGCAATAGATTTTCGGAAAATAATCCGATTTGTTTCTTTGATCTTGCTTTTTCGTCTTTTTTCGGGTAAAATGAAAAAAGTTTGCCCCATTCGCCAACCTTTTGCCCGCTCCCCCGCACTATACAGGCAAACGGAAACCGAACGGCTCGGAGGGAACCATGGAAAAACCGCAAGCGGACCGCATCATCGAGGCATACCTCCCGAAACTCTACGGCTTCGCCGCAAAGAGAGCCTTTTCCCCGCAGGAAACGGACGACCTCTGCTCGGACATTCTGCTGGAGGTCTATCGCACCCTTCTGCGGAGCGAGGAGATCTACAATCTGGAGGGTTACATCTGGCGCATCAGCGAACGTACCTACGCCAAGTACGTTGCCGAAAAGAAACGGCGGGAAGGGCTTTCGCTGGACGGCATGACGCCGGACGCACTGCTTTCGTATCAGGATGCGGACCCGTTCGAGGACGCCGACGAGGAGTACCGTCGGCTCCGCCGCGAAGTCGCTTTTCTGACGGAGAAGCGGCGGGAGGTGGTTTTTCGGTTTTACTACGAGGGGAAGTCCATATCCGCTATCGCGTCGGAGCTGGGCTTGCCGCTCGGGACCGTCAAATGGCACCTGAACAAGGCGAAAAAAGAATTGAAGGAAGGACTCACTATGGAAAGAAGTATCGGAAAATTGGGGCTTTCGCCGGTGGAAGCCGAAAACATCGGACACTGCGGAGACCCGGGAGCGAACGGGGGACCGGAGCAGTTCCTCGGCGACAAGCTGAACCTCAACGTCGTTTACAGCGTCTATGAAGAGCCGCGCACCGTCGAGGGCATCGCCGAGGAGTTGGGCGTGACCCCGGTCTACCTCAAGGACCGGGTGGACACGCTCGAAGCGAACGGGTTCCTCGTGCAGACGGCGGGGAAGAAGTACACGACCTATGTCCGGTTTTCCCCGCTGACCTATTCGCTGGAGGAGCGCGAAGCGCGTCTGAAGATGCGGTTGCAGGTCGCCGAGGAGTTGGCGGAAACCTACGTTCCGCTGGTCCGCAAGGCGGTGGAGAACGTGCGGGAGGTGTACCTGCCGGACGGGAATCGGGAACTGCTGGAAGCGTCGGCGGTTTTCTACGGCGTTTCGGGAAATTGTAACATCCATTCCAAAATCGACTGCTCCCGCTATACCATTCGCACGCTTGACGGCGGCGAATATGTTGCAAGCGTCGAACTGAAGGACAAGTGCGAGGACCCGGATTACGTCCCGACGCTGGGTCTGACGAATTACTGGACCTGCGGGTCCATGACCCGTTGGTCCGACAAGTACCCGGTCTACTCGTGGTCGGTGGATTCGCGGTACGACAGCCGGAAAGGGACGTGGCAGAACAACCGTTTGTCCGATTACGAGTCTCTCTACGAGTACATCACCGGGCAGATCGCCGACGTCCCGGCGAACGCCGAAAAGTTCGCCCGCTTGCGGGAGCGGCAGTTCCTGACGGCGGACGGAAGGGTCAATATTCCGTTCGTCAAAGGGGATAAGGACGCGTTTTTCGGGCTTCTTCCGTCCCTGCATGAGGAGATGGAGAAGAAGTTCGCCCGCACGGCGCTGGATTACGCGACACAGGAAGCAAAGCGCTATCCGCAGCAGATGCGCGACTTGGTGGTCTGTGACAGCGTGCAGGGATTCATCGGTAACACGGTCGGGCTGATGGTGCTGGATATTCTCTACGGCAACGGCACCTTCCGCCCGCTGACCGAAAACGAACGGGTCGGGATCAACCTGCTGGTGTTCAGCGACGTTCTGCCCGGCGAAACGAAATAGGCAAAGGACGGTCCCCTCGCCCTTGACAGGCGGGGGAAAACGTGCTATACTGACGAAAACGGGCGGAAGGCGTGCCGGGAAGGGCGCTTTCCGCCCCGGTCGGAGGGAAGTACATGAACCGTTTCGCAAAACAGCACCCGTTCGTGCTTTTCGTGTATTTCCTTTCGATTTTACTGGTCGCGATGCTGGTCTGGAATCCGATCCTGCAGGCGACGGCACTGCTCGGCGGGGCGTGCTTCCTGCTGTTCCTGCAGCCGGGGAAGGAAAGTCTGCGGGATCTGGGGTTCTACCTCCCGTTCTTCGCGCTCGTCGCCGTCACCAACCCGCTGTTCTCCCACAACGGCGTGACCCCGCTGTTCTTCCTCAACGGCAACCCGGTCACGCTCGAAGCGTTCCTCTACGGGCTCGCCATCGCGGGGCTGACCGTCGCCGCCCTGCTCTGGTGCCGGTGCTGGACGGCGGTCATGAGCAGCGACAAGGTCCTCTACCTGTTCGGCAAGGTCCTGCCGAAGCTGTCGCTGGTGCTGTCCATGGCGATGCGGTTCCTGCCGCTGTTCAAACGGCGAATGCGGCAGGTGAAAAGTTCGCTCCGTGCGATGGGGCTGTACAGCGCAGACAGCTACGTCGAACGCGTTCGCGGCACGCTGCGGGTGTTCCGCGGGACGGTCGCGTGGTCGCTCGAAAACGCCGTCGAAACGGCGGACGCGATGCGTGCGAGGGGGTACGGATTGCCCGGGCGGAGCCATTTTTCGCTCTTTCGCTTCCGTGCGGCGGACGGGTGGCTGCTCGCGTCCAACCTTTTCCTGCTCGCCCTGACGCTCGTCGGCGTCGCGTTCGGCGAAACCGCGTTCCGGTATTATCCGCGTGTCAGCCGTTTGCGGTTCACCCCGTTTTCGGTCGCCGTGTACCTCGCGTTCGGTCTGCTCTGCTTTTTGCCGTTCCTGCTTGAAGCTGCGGAGGACATTCGTTTCCGATACACGCGTAAAAAAATAAAGTAAGGGTCCCGCCAAACGGCAGGACCTTTTTTGTATTATGTGAGAAGCGGTGGCGATGCGATTGTGTTTGCCCCCCGAAACGCCTTACGGCGTATTGACGACGCCCACGAACAGCGGCAGCCCGCTGTCCCCGGTAATGCAGAACAGGAACGGACGGTCCAGGACGAAGTCCACTTTCTCCTCCGGCGGCACACTGTCGGAAGCGACGATCATCACCGTAAACGCGGCGGCGGTGCAGCCCTCCTCGTCGATCGTCACGCGGGACGCGTGGTTCGCCGTCTTAAGGTAGGCCTCGACGTCGGCGGTCATGGCGGAAAAATCGGCTTTCGTTCGGTCGAATACGTCGGTGACGCCGAGCCGTTCCAGCCCGTCCTGCAGGTCAAACTGGGAGGACACGTCGAATTTCGGGATCGCCTTGTTCACAAGGAGGTCCGCTTTGTTCTCCCATTCGTCGCGTGCAAAGAGGAATTTCATCGCTTCCTCGTCCGCGAGCAGGTCCTCCGGCGTGACGCCCTCGTCCGGCAGGAGGAACCACATCTCGCCGCCCTCCGTAAAATCCTGACAGACGGCGGAAAATTTGTCCCCCCAGTAGTAGTATTGCTCGTCGCTTTGGTGCAGGAAGTCGGTCTCCGCGTCGCCCTGCGGACCGTGGAAGGTCTGGCGGCTCGTTTCCTTCTCGGAGAATTCATCCGTCCATTTCGCTTTGAAATAGACGGTGGTCGCAAGCGCAAGGACGGTGTCCCTGTCCATCTCGACCTGCCGTGCCTGCTCCGTGAGAAGTCCGCCGGTCTGCTGATCCAGCCATTCCTGCAGCGCTTCGTTGTACGCGTCCGAACCCATTTCCCCTCGGTAGGAGGAGGCGTAGAAGTCCCGGGCGAGGACGTCCATGGTCTCCTGATTATAGTCGATTTCCTGATTCATCCATACGGAGGAGGCGAGGATGGAGGTCAGCGCCCCGTCGTCCCGGTAGTTCGCGTTCCACACGTCGTTTGCCTGCTTCCGCAGATCGTCGATGCCGTCGCTCCCCAGCAGGGCGAGGATCTGTTCGCGGCTCTCGCCGCCCGTGAGCTGCGCGAGCATGGACAGCGCCATATAGACGTTCAGCGGGGAATAGACCTTGTTCTGCCCGTCCGCGTCCGAGAGGAACGTGGCGGTGCTGTTACGGAAAAAGGTCTGCAAGGCGGAAACGTCGCCCAAATCCCTCCGCTGTGCGTTGACGCTTTCCCGCCATGCGTTGTATGCTTTGGCGTCGTCATCTTTGGGGTAAGGCGCCATTTGGGGGTATTTCGCGACCGCTAAGGCGTAGGTCGGCAGGTTTTCGCCGGACATTTGCACTTCGCCGGACATTTGCACCTCGTTGGACGTTTGCACTTCGTTGGACGTTTGCATTTCGTTGGACGTTTGCACTTCGTTGGACGTCTGTCCTTCGTCGGACGTTTGCGCTTCGCTTGGCGTTGCCCCTCCGCCGGGGCGGAAAAAGGTCCCGCCGAGGACGGCAAGCACGAGCATCGCCGCGACGACGCCGAACCACAACGCCTTCTTTCGCCGTTTCGGCTTTTCGGGGACGGCTTTCGCCTCCTCGATCAGGTCGTCCCGAAGATCGGTGACGCCGTCATAGAGATCCTTCGCGTTCATTGTACGACTCCTTTCGATTCCAGAAACATTCGCAGGTCCTTCCGCAGCCGGGACAGCCGTTGGGAGCAGGTGTTCGGCTGTTCGCGGAGCGCCGACGCAAGCTGCTTGACCGGGTCGGCGTACCAGTACCGCCGGAGAAAGAGCCATCGGTCCCTGCGCTCCAGCGTGTCCAGCCACGCGCCGATCGCCTCGGCGAGCATTTTGCGCTCCACGGTCGCTTCCACGTCGTCGGGGGACGGCACGCACTCCTCCAGCTCCGCGAGCAGGACCTCCAGCCCGTCGTTCCGCTTCGGCGCGTGCTCCCGCCGCCACCGGCTGACGGACAGATTGCGCGTGATGCGCCCCAAGAAAGCGCCCAGCGACGCGGGACGCTCGGGGGGCATTTTGCTCCATGCGGCGTACCAGGTGTCGTTGACGCATTCTTCGGCGTCCTCCCGATTTCCGAGCAGGTTCAGAGCGATCGATCGGCACATCCCGCCGTATTTCCTGTCGGATTCGGCGATCGCCTGCTCGTCCCGCTTGTGGTACAGCTCGATGATGGCAATGTCGTCCACGGTACACCTCCATAGAAAATCATTTCGGGGCCCTTCACCTATAGATGTCGCAAAACGGCAAGAAAAATGACAAACGACCTTTCGGATTTTCGCCGAAAGGGTTTGTCATGCCGTCCCGTAGACCGCAAATTCTTCCGCCGTGCCGTTGAAAACGTTCAGGTCGATGAATTTTTCGACCCCTTCGTATCCGTCCATCGTTTCGCGGTTCGTGTACTGCCAGAACGTCCAGTCCCGCCCGTCCGGGAGGTGCGGGGACGTGTAGACGCTGCGGATCCACAGGTCGTTTTCCGGGAAGAAGCCGGCGATGTAGCGCTCGTAGCATTCCCGCGTCGTGTAGAGGATCGGCGGGACGCCGTAGGCGGTCTCGAGCGCGTCGAGCAGGTCGCTCAGCTGCGTTCGTACTTCGTCCGCACGGGGCGGGTCGTCCGCTTTGTCGCCGTAGAATTCCACGTCCACGACCGGCGGGAGCATCCCGTCGAAGCGCGGGACCGTATCGATGTAGTGTTCCGCCTGCGTCAGCCCGGGGGAATCGAAGCTGAAGAGGTGGTACGCCCCGATGCGCAGGTCGGTCTCCCGTGCCTGCCGAAGGCTGTAGGAAAAGAGCGGGTCGATGTAGAGCGCCCCCTCGGTCGCCTTGAGGAACGCGAAGGAAAGTCCCTGCCCGGCGAGCGTCTCCCAGTCGATCAGCCCTTGGGAATACGAAACGTCCGCCCCGCGAACGGGATATTCCTCCCGCGAGGGGTTGTTGAACTGCAAAATGCCGTTCCAGAACAGCAGGGCGACCGCCGCGCCCACTGCGAGCAGCACGGCGAAACTGACGAGCACACGCCTTCCGCGCTTTGTCAGGCGTTTCATACGATCGTCCCGCCGCCGACGACGGTTTCGCCGTCGTAGAGCACCGCCGCCTGCCCTTTTGCCGCCGCACGCTGCGGTTCGTCGAAGCGCAGGACGAGCGTGTCGCCGTCCGTCTGTTCGGCGGTCGCGGGCTGCTCCGGCTGGCGGTAGCGCAGCTTGACCCCGACGCGGATCGGGCGGTCCAGACGGTCGCAGGGGATCAGATTGACCCCGCGAACCGTCACGTCACGGGTATAAAGTCCGCTCCCGCTTTCCGCGTGGGAGAGGGTGACGGTGTTCGCCTTCGGGTCGATCGCCGTGACGTACAGCGGGCGGTCGGAGGAGATGCCGAGCCCCTTGCGCTGACCGACCGTGTAATGGATGATGCCTTTATGCGTCCCGAGGACGTTCCCGTTTTCGTCGAGGAACGGTCCGGGGACCGCTTTGCGTCCGGTGAATCGCTCGATGACGGCGGCGTAATCCCCGTTCGGAACGAAGCAGATGTCCTGGCTGTCCGGCTTGTCCGCGTTGGAAAATCCGCTCTCGGCGGCAATTTTCCGCACGTCCGGCTTGGAAAGTCCGCCGAGCGGGAAGCGCGTTCGGGCGAGCTGCGTCTGCGTCATGCCGTAAAGCACATAGCTTTGGTCCTTCGACGGGTCGAGCGCTTTGAGCAGCAGCCAACGCTCGCCGTCCCGCCGGATGCGGGCGTAATGCCCGGTCACGACGTACCGACAGCCGAGGACGTCCGCCCGGTCGAACAGTCGCCCGAATTTCAGGAAACGGTTGCACGCGATGCAGGGGTTCGGGGTCTTTCCCTCCTCGTAGCACCGCACGAACCGCTCGATGACCTCCCGCCGGAAGTCCTCGGTCAGGTTGAACACATAGAACGGGATGCCGAGCCTGTACGCGACGGCGCGGGCGTCCTCCACGTCGTCGAGCGAACAGCAGGTCCGCGACGCGGCTTTCTCCCCGTCGTACAGCCGCATCGTGCAGCCGACGCAGTCGAACCCTTCCTCGAGCGTCAGTTTCGCCGCTACGGCGGAATCCACGCCCCCGCTCATTGCGATCAGCGCCCGCTTTTCCGCGCCGTCCATGGTCGTCGCCCGCCTTTCCGTCGGTTTTTCGTTACGGTCAGCATACCATATTTCGCCGGGTTTGTCAACCGCTCGCGTGAAAAAAGCTCAACCGAGCGCCACGTCGAGCAGCATCATCAGCGCAAAGCCCAGCGTGATGCTGACCGTCCCGAGCGCACCGCCCAGACCCGTCCGCGTCCCCGCCTGCGCTTCCGGGATCAGTTCCTCGACGGTGACGTACACCATCGTCCCGGCGGCAAACGAGAGGATGTAGGGCAGGATCGGGGTGATCAGCGACGCGAGCGCGAGCGTCAGCAGAGCGCCGACCGGCTCGACCGCCCCAGAAAGAAAGCCCCGGAAGAACGCCCTGCGGCGGGAAAGTCCGTCCGAAAGCAGGGGCATCGAGATGATCGCTCCCTCCGGGATGTTCTGGATCGCGATGCCGACCGAGAGCGCGAACGCTCCCGCGGCGGTGACGGCGGCGCTGTCCGCCGCGAACCCGGCGAAGATGACGCCGACCGCCATGCCCTCCGGGATGTTGTGCAGCGTGACGGCGAAGAGCAGCAGGGAAGTCTTGCGCTTCTCGGGGAGGGTTTCCGAGCCGACCGCCTTTTCGCAGTGCTTGCGCAGCACCGGGGCGAGCGCGTCCAGCGCCAGCAGGAAGCCCACGCCGAGGAAGAACCCCGTGACCGTCGGGATCCACCCGGAGACGCCCTGTTCCTCCGCCATTTCGACGGCGGGCAGCAGCAGCGACCAGACCGACGCGGCGAGCATGACCCCGGCGGCGAAGCCGAGCAGGGCTTTCCCGAGCGACGCGCCGGGCTGCTTCTTGAGCAGGAACACGGCGGCGGCCCCGAGCGTCGTCCCCGCCAGCGGGATCAGGATCCCCAGCGTTATTTGCAGGATGGTTTCCATGAAAAATCGTTCGTTCCTTTCGTTTTTGCGTTCTGGATAGGTATCCTGCTTTCAGCATATGCGCAAATACGCGGAAACGAGCGGATTTTGTCGGGATGGCGCAAAAAGCGCCGTGCATTGAGCACGGCGCCTTGCGTTTTTTTCGCTTTACGCGTCGGGAAGATACTCCGTAAGCGTGTAGGTGGTCTTGGACAGGAGGAACAGGGAAGCAAGCGCCAGATAGGCGGCGACGCCGTAATGCCCGGAAATTTTGTACCCTGCGGACGGATTGTGCCGTCCCGGGGCGGCATATTCGATGACCTGCGCCTCCAGCAGCGTCAACAGGAGCGGGTCCAGACGGGAAGGCAGGATCCCGCTTTTCTCCGCAAGCGCTTCTTTTTCGACGGCGGTCCCTTCCCGTGGGAAAAGGGAAAGCAGTTTCATACATTCCTCCGTGCAGAGGGTCTGCATGAGCGCATACGAACGGTCGCTGAGCCGGTCCAGACGGTCGAACAGCCGGTTATCGACGACGGCGACCACCCCGTCGTCGTCCCAGACCTTCATGCCAAAATCGCTTTTGATGCGGAGGTTTCCTTGTTCCTTCGCCTTCCTCTGCACTTCGCGGTTGCCGGTTTCGATGAAGTAGATGCCTTTCCACAGCTTCAGCAGGTCCGCACCGAGGTCCCGGTGTGCGCTTTTCTGTCCGTCCCACGCGGGACCGTCGTAGCGCCCCAGCCCGTTTTGCGTCCAGATGTATTCGTCCGCGAGCTGCTCGATTTTTGCCGCTACCCGCTCGATGTCCATGGACGTTTCCGTTTCCAACAGCAGATCCGTCGAAATGCCGTACAGTTCGCTGACCGCGGCCAAATTGAAGCAGTCCGGCAGGCATTCCCCGTTCTCCCATTTGGAGATCGCCTGTGCGGACACGCCGACCTTTTGCGCGACCTCCTCCTGCGAAAGCCCGAGGTTTTTTCGGTGATTCCGGAGCTTTTCTCCGAAAAGGGTTTGATCCAACATGACGTGATTCCGTCCTTTCTGTTTGCAATTCGCGGGAATCGCCGGCGCCTTGCGCTCCCGGTACTGCCAGTATAGCAGAGCGAAATTCAATTTACAAGGGTATATTTGTTGCGTTTTGCCGTCGTTTCGCAACCGTAGGTTGTATTTCCGGTGAAAAAACCGCCCCCGACAGCGTTTGCCGGGAGCGGTTCGTTCAAAAACAGATTCAAAGTCCCAGTTCGTCGAGCAGGTCTTCCTTCGGCAGGTAGCCGATCGATTTCGCGACGTCCGCGCCGTTCTCCATGCGGATCACCGTCGGGATGCTCGACACCCCGTACCGGGCGGCGAGTTCCGCCTCTTCGTCCACGTTGACCTTGCAGACCTTCCATTCCGGGTGCTCCTCGGCGATCTCCGAGATGACCGGGGCGAGCATACGGCACGGACCGCACCATTCCGCCCAAAAGTCGATAAGCACGAGGCGGTCGCTTCGCAGCGCCTCCTTTTCAAAGTTGGATCCCGTCAGTTTGATTTCAGCCATGCTGCATAACCGTTCCTTTCCTTATTTTTCTTTGTAGTAGAGCATACAGTGGCAGTACCCCTCGAAGTCCGGATCGGCGATCTGCTCGCGGAACTCCTTGCACATACACTTGATGTCCTCGCTCTTGCCGACCCTGCACGGGCAGTACCCGCCCTTCTTTGCAAGCCCTTCGCGGACGGTGCGGACGATCTCCTCGTCCTCGTTGAGACGGATCTTCATCGGGGAACCCTGCCTTTCTGTCTGTATTTTACCACGTTTGAACCGAAAAAACAAGGGGAATTTGACGAAAAATACAATGAAAATATCGCCCCGTAGGCGGGCGTGTACCGCCGGAGGGGCACCTTAAGAGAAAACCGGCGATGGCGGCGTCAGAAGTGGCGCAAGCCGAGCCGGTTTTCGACGAAAAAGGAGCATTGGGGGAAAAACACAGAGCGAGACAGCGCGAAGCGATGGCGACGCGATTGCGTTTGTCCCCCAAAACGGTCATTTTCCGTAGTAAGCGTCGAGGTACATCTGTTTGATCTCGCTCATGAGCGGATAGCGGGGGTTCGCGCCGGTGCATTGGTCGTCGAACGCCTGCTCCGTCATCTCGTCGAGCCGGGCGAGGAAGTCCTGCTCGTCGATCCCGTAGGCTTGGATGGACGGCTTGATGCCGACTTTCGCCTTGAGTTCTTCGACCTTCGCGATCAGCCCTTCGAGCTTCTCCGCGTCGTTCTTGCCGGAAACCCCGAGCGCCTCGGCGACTTCCGCATAGCGGCGCAGGGTGTGCGGGTGGTCGTACTGCGGGAACGTGCCCATCTTGGTCGGCGCTTCCGCCGCGTTGAACCGCAGGACGTACGGGAGCATCAGCGCGTTCGCCACGCCGTGCGGCAGGTGGTGGAAGGAACCGAGCTTGTGCGCCATCGAATGGCACACGCCGAGGAACGCGTTCGCGAACGCCATACCTGCCATCGTCGCCGCGTTCGCCATCTTTTCACGGGCGATCGGGTCGTTCGGACCGTTGTCGTAGGCACGGGGCAGGTAGGAGAAGATCATCTGCAGGGCGCGGATCGCAAGCCCGTCGGTGAAATCCGTCGCCATGACGGACGCATACGCCTCCAGCGCGTGGGACACCGCGTCGATACCGGATGCGGCGGTCAGACCCTTCGGGGCGGTCATCATCATGTCCGCGTCGACGATCGCCATGTCCGGCATCAGCTCGTAATCCGCCAGCGGGTACTTGGTCGACCCGTCGGTGATCACGGCGAACGGCGTGACCTCGGAGCCGGTACCGGCGGAGGTCGGGATCGCGATGAAGTACGCTTTTTCGCCCATCTTCGGGAAGGTGTAGACGCGCTTGCGAATGTCCATGAAGCGCATCGCCATATCCTGGAAGTCCGCTTCGGGATGCTCGTACAGCACCCACATGATCTTCGCCGCGTCCATCGCGGAACCGCCGCCGACGGCGATGATGACGTCCGGCTCGAACGCACGCATCTGCGCGACGCCCTCCTCGGCACACTGCAGGGTCGGATCCGGCTCGACGTTGTAGAACGTCGTGTGGGTGATGTTCATTTCGTCCAGTTTGTCCGTGATCGGCTTGGTGTAGCCGTTCTTATAGAGGAAGGTGTCCGTGACGACGAAGGCACGCTTCTTCGCGAGCACCGTGCCGACTTCGTCCAGCGCGACCGGCAGGCAGCCCTTCTTGATATAGACCTTTTCGGGTGCGCGGAACCAGAGCATATTCTCTCTCCTCTCGGCGACGGTTTTGATGTTGAGCAGGTGCTTGACGCCGACGTTCTCCGAGACGGAGTTCCCGCCCCACGAACCGCAGCCGAGCGTCAGGGACGGCTTGAGCTTGAAATTGTAAATATCGCCGATGCCGCCGTGGGAGGACGGGGAATTGACCACGATGCGGCACGCCTTCATGCGGTTGGCGAAGGCGTCCAGCTTTTCCTTCTGCGTCAGCACGTCGAGATAGACGGAAGCGGTGTGACCGTAGCCGCCCTCCTCGATCAGCCGTTCGGCTTTCTTCATCGCGTCCTCGAAGTCCTTGGCGCGGTACATCGCCAGCACCGGGGAGAGCTTTTCGTGGGCGAACGCTTCGGACGGTTCGACGCTCGTGACCTCGCCGATCAGGACCTTCGTGCCGGCGGGAACCTCGATCCCCGCCATTTTCGCGATGGTTTCGGCTGTCTGCCCGACGATCTTGCTGTTCAGCTTGCCGCCGGGGAGCATGGTCTCCCGGACCGCGTCGAGCTGCTTTTTGGGGATGAAGTAACCGCCACGCGAGGCGAATTCGGCGCGGACCGCGTCGTATACGGCGTCCAGCACGATGACCGACTGCTCGGACGCGCAGATCATGCCGTTGTCAAACGTCTTGGAATGGAGGATCGAATTGACCGCCAGCACCACGTCGGCGCTGTCGTCGATGACGGCGGGGACGTTGCCCGCGCCGACGCCGACCGCCGGTTTCCCGCTGGAATAGGCGGCTTGGACCATGCCCGGACCGCCGGTCGCGAGGATCAGGTCGGAGCCGGACATGAGTTGGTTGGTCAGTTCCAGCGTGGGTTCGTCGATCCACGCGATGATGCCCTCCGGCGCGCCCGCCTTGACCGCCGCATCCAGCACGATCTTAGCGGCGGCGATGGTGGATTCCTTGGCACGGGGGTGGGGGCTGATGATGATGCCGTTGCGGGTCTTGAGCGCAAGCAGGCACTTGAAAATAGCGGTAGACGTGGGGTTGGTGGTCGGAATGACGGCGGAGAGGACGCCGACCGGCTCGGCGATGGTCTTGTAGCCGAATGCCTTGTCCTCCTCGATGACGCCGCAGGTCTTGACGGATTTGTAGGCGTTGTAGATATACTCGGAGGCGTAGTTATTCTTGATGACCTTGTCCTCCACGCAGCCCATTCCCGTTTCTTCGACCGCCTGTTTGGCGAGCGGGAGCCTTGCTTTGTTGGCGGCGAGGGCGGCAGCCTTGAAAATGGCGTCCACCTGCTCCTGCCCGTAGGTGCCGTACGTTTGCTGGGAGGCGCGGACCCTCGCAAGGGTTTCGCACAGCGTTTCCGGCGAGTTGACAATTCGTTCCGTTTTCATGTGCATTTCTCCGTTTGTTTTTTTGGTTTTGCAGAATACGACAGGATCTTCCTGATTCAGTAGTATTATATCGTATCCGAACCGAAAAAACAATAGGTAAAAACGAGACTTTTCGGGGAATCTGCGGTGCGCTTTTGGTGATATTGCAGAATCCGACGCCGTTTTGACCGCCGAAAGCGTGTACTCCGCAACAGCAGACGTTCATTCCTGTGGCGAAATTCCGCAAAAGCGGCTCATTTTTTCCGCTCTTTCGCCCGTCGGACGAGCGCGAACGCGGCGAGGGTCAGCAGGTATGCGCCGGAGAGGGCGGGGAAGAGGCTGCCGGTCTTTCCGAACAGCGTGCCCCGTCCGCCCGTCGGCAGTTCGCCGTACAGGACCGTCTGTTCGAGCGGTTCCGTCTGCCGCAGGACGCGTCCTTTCCCGTCGAGCAGGGCGGAAATGCCGGTGTTCCCCGCCCGCAGGAGCGCCCGTCCGCTTTCGGCGGCACGCAGTTTGGCGTATCGCAGGTGTTGGTAGACGCCGGGGCTGTCGCGGAACCACGCGTCGTTGGTCGCGATGACC
>CANQVQ010000038.1 GCA_947627335.1 uncultured Clostridia bacterium
GATGCACCAGATGACTTCTCCGTTTGTGAATTCCGTGGGAAATCTTGTACAGGGACAGCCGCAGCAAGCCAATATCCCGCAGATGCAGACCCCGCAGGGGATTCCGACGCAGCCCAATCTGCAGCAAGCCAATATTCCGCAGATGCAGACCCCGCAAGGGATCCCGGCGCAGCCCAATCTGCAGCAGAGTGATGTCAGGCAGCCGGAAATTCCCGTTGCGCCCGATCTGCCGCAGGCGGAATCGTCGGCAAAGGCGGAGTCTGCCGCGACGGACCCCATCGAGTCGCTGAAGAAGCTGAAGGTCCTGCTGGACGCCGGACTGATCCAGCAGACCGAATACGATGAAAAGAAGAAAGAAATATTGAGCAGATTGTGAGGGATGCAGAATGAAAAAGAGGTATTTCGCGATAGCGGCGGTACTTTTGCTGTTCGGGTGCTATCTCGCCGTGTTCGCGCTGGTCGTTCCCGAGTACACGCCGGTATTCTATACCGTTATCGGATTTGATGCTCTGGCGATCGCCGCGCAGATCGGTACGTTTTGCCTGTTCATCACCGAACCGCCGGTCGAAGAGTATTTTTACCGCATCCCTGCCGTTTATTCCGGCGCCATTTACATTGCGGTTCAATTTATTGCGGCATTCATCCTGGCATTGGTGCCGGTATCGATCAAAGTGGCGATCATCGTGGAGCTTGTCATTGTAGGCATTTTTGCGACGATGCTGTGCTACACGGTCTATGCCGGACTGAATGCCAAGAACGTCACGCAGAAAGCCGTGGAATCGACCGCTGCCATGAAAGCCGCCAGCGCAAAAGCAAAGGTCATCGTCGATACGGCGCCGGACCATGAATGGAGGCGCTTGGCCAAATCGGTCTACGACGCGATCCAATATGCCGACCCGGTCACGAAAAACGGAGGTCTGGAGCAATCGATCTCTGCGGAACTCGATCGAATCGGGAGCGCCGTCGCGAAAAAGGATCGAACGTCTTTCGATGAATCCTTTGCCCGCATCAAAGAGTTGATCTCACAGCGAAATGGTTGATAAGGAAGGAGACCTGATACGATGATTGCGTTACTCGTTATTTTGGGAGCGGTGGGTATTTTGGCTGCCGGTTTGTCGCAGAATATGCGTTATGGAAATGAACTCGGCAAATACTTCCATTCAAACTCGATTTGTACCGCGTTGAGCGGCGTCGCAACGTGCGTTGCCATTGTCGGGATCGTCATGATGCTTTATGGTAAGTCCAGCGCCGTCGTCGTGTTGATAGGCGTCGCCGCGACGATCCTGCTTCAACTGCCCGCGTTGAAAAGGGCTTCCGATGATTTGGCGAAGTCAAAAAAGGTGGTCCAGTATAAGACCATCGCTTGTCCGGAGGAACCGGGCAATGCGGGATTGTACAAGAGCCTTGGCCCGCTTCCTGTGTTTTTCCGTTTGACGCTGATCGGTCTCGGCAAAGTGATGGTTATGATCATGTACATTTCCCTGATCGGAATCCCGATTTACAGGGGGATCGAGGCGCAAATCAAAGATGTGGAGAGATATAGCGCACAAGCCAGAGCGCAGGAGCAATTGCGCATGGAATATGAATCGATACAAACGGACACCTATATCAACCGTGCGCGCAGAGAAAATAGCAAGTGAGGGGATCATGAATGAATAAGGACCTGTTTTACAGAAAAGCAAGGGAACTTCTGGATTGTGAAGTCGGCATACTGGAAGCTCGCAAGGTGTGCGACGACCTCCTGGAGGACGAGATCAAGGTCGAGATGGTCACCAAACTTTCGTCTTCCAAAGTTCAGACAAAAAATTTGATCGAGGCATTGGTTTGCTTGGTCATCGCTGCGGCATCCGTTGTACTTTGGATCCTATTGGGCGACGGCAGGTATCTCACGCTGCTTTTTGGGCTGCTCTTTATTCTCGGCTTAACGGTTTCGTATTTTTCTTTCCTGAATTTGCTGCGCAACAAGGCGGACTATAAGTCCGTTTCGGAAACGGGCAAGGAAGTGGGCGCAAGAAGCGCGGAGGCGAAGCGGGGCCTTGCATCTGCGATGGAAAATCGGGCGAATCTAATTCGCGAACTCAATAAGATGCGCGAGGAAGACGAGTCGCTTGCCGGCAGATATTGGTGGGATACGGGTATAAGCCCGGATTCCAAACTTCAACTGCCCGGCGATGTATCCCTTTTGGACCCCAGCGTTTCCATGAATGTCCGGTACGAACTCGCCCACGAGGTTACGGTTCACGAGCGGGACAATCGCTTGTACTGCGAAAACATCTTTACAAACGGAGTCGCTTATACCCCCGATATTGTCGATACGTTGTACAATTCCGATAAAATGGCGGTACTGTATCACAATGACGACGTGATCAGGCGGGAAAAGAAGGGCTACTGCCTATTGCGGCTGTATGCCGTCGTGCAGAATGCGTTGGATGAAATCGAAGCCGATACGAAGACCGTCTCCCATGTGGAGGAGAAGGAAAGACGGATGCAGGAATATCGCGAAAAGCTGGACGAATATGAGATCGTATACAATGGGATTTTCAAAAAGGAAGGCTTTTACACCAACGAAGAAGCCGCTCTTATGGGCCACAGGACCACGGACGAGTACCTAGAGGAATCCGCATATCGGCTCATCCTCGAAAGATCGAAGCGGGATTCCATAAATAAGCAGGCGGATTACGAAGAACAGACGACCTACCGCAGGGTTTTCAGCAATTTGTATTGGAATCGGTATGTCACCTGTGCGTATGTGCTGATGCCGATAGATCCCGAACTTGACGAGCAAACGGCGATGATCCTGCTGCCGCTTGAGGATCTGCCCACCATTGAGATGACCGTTCGGACGGCGTCGAGCGACGAAACCTACGAAGGCTATCTGGAGGAGTACCGCGGACAAGAAGCTTTGCGCGTCACTCTGATCTCCAGACAGTGCATAACCTTAGCGGTTGATAATCTGCTGGGCGAAGAAGTGAAAGCGTTCCTGAAAATCAAACCACGGAATATTTTGGAAGGAAAGCCAAAGGGTCTGACCGATGAAGAATGGGTTTATTTGCTGTGGCATGGTTGTTCTTGAATCGCAACGGCGCAGTGATGCCAAGGCGCTTGCCCGCCGGGTACACGCCCTTGCTTATCCGCGAGTCCGGAGCTTTATGTGCCGCCCGCTTCCGGGATTCGGGATAAAGCGCCCGATTATGTATTGCTTACGATGAAAATCCTATTGCTCCTACGGTGAAAATCCCTGTTAGCAAGCCTGTTTTGTACCAAAAAGCAAGAACCCTGACTTCGATACGCTTTGTATCAAAATCAGGGTTCTTATTTGGTCGGAGACTATAAAAAAGATTTTCTGCTTTTTAGTGGCAAGACTTGAACTCCCACGCCGTAGATGCGGAAGTTGTGAACCTTTCGATGATGGATCGCCTGCAGCGATATGATGTTGTTCCCGTTGGTCGCAACGATGCGATGTTTGCCCTTCATGTGCCGCAAGGCACACATCATTGCCGAAGACAACATCATCAGCAAGCGACATCATTTGCCCGATAGGGCAAACATCATTGAAAATGGCGTTTGCCATCGCAAACGCCATTTTCATGGTTGCGGGGGAAGGACTTGAACCTTCGACCTCCGGGTTATGAGCCCGACGAGCTACCAACTGCTCTACCCCGCGATATGACGCGCCGACAGGGGCGCAAACTGGGAAAACGCAAATTAATAGGAGCCATAGGGAACCGCAAACTTACGGGAACCGGAACTTACGAGAATCGTTGGAACCGCAAACTTACGGGAACTTCCGAAAATCGCAAACTAACTTACGAGAACCATGGGAAATCGCAAACCAACGGATACCTTAGGGGACCGCAAATTTACGAAAGCTCTGAAAACCGGGAAAATACCGGGAAATTTGGTGCCGGAGACCGGGGTCGAACCGGCACGAGGGTTGAATCTCACCGGATTTTAAGTCCGGGGCGTCTGCCTATTCCGCCACTCCGGCGTCCACAGCAGATATAGGATACCACATTCGCGTCCGTTTGTCAAGGGGTTTTTGAAAATTTCTCACAGCATTCCACCGAATTCTTTCGCGTGGGCTTGGCTCAGGGGGAAGGGTTGCCCTGAAAAGGGGGACTTTTTTGGACTGAGGAAACCCTATCGAAAACCTCAAAATTTCTCCCACCATCCTACCGAGGCGAGCAGTTCGGGGTTGCCGCCTTCTTTTGCTCGGGCTTGGCTTGGAACGACGGAGGGGCATTCCTCGAAAAGAGGGACTTTTTTTGAATCGGAAAAATCCACAAAAAAACTTCACCCCCCCACGATCCCACCGATTTCTTTCGCACGGACATGGTTCCGAACGACGGAGGGGCTTACCACGAAATGTGGGACTTTTCCGCCCCAAAAAGGGGAATTTTTTGACCCGGAAAAATTTGTCGAAAAAAATTTCAAAAAATCACGCGGAACCTATTGACAATCGCGTGATTGTGTGCTATAATCCAAGACAAGGATATGGAAAAGGGGAATCGTTATGGAGAGAACACTACCGGGGACCACCATCGAGATGCAGGCGCTCCGACCGGACGCGGCACGGGACCTGCTCGATACGCTGTTCCTGTCGGGCGGACTGGTGCTTTCGCAGGTGACGCGGATGACGGGGCTTGCGCCCTATGAGGTGCAGAATTGGGTCAAGCGGGGGTTTTTGCCGCCGCCGGAGCATAAAATGTATAATCGGAACCAGTTCTGCCGCATCGTGACCATCAATATGCTGCGGGAGAGTATGCAGATCGACACCATCACGAAACTGCTTTCCTATATCAACGGGCATCTTGACGACGCAAGCGACGACATCGTCAACGATTCGGATCTCTACAATTACTATATCAACCTGCTGGCGGTCCTCGACGGGCATCAGCCGGACCGGGACGAGATCCGCACCCATATCCTTTATATCACGAGCGACTTCAAGGAGCCGCGTCCCGGCGGGAAGAAGCGGCTCGCGTTGGTGCTGGAGGTCATGCTCTACGCCTACTATTCCGCCCAAATGCGGCGGCAGGCGGAGGAGCTGCTGCAGCACCTCGATTGAAAAAGACGAAAGGGGTTTTGAAAAATGACGGTTTGGTGGGAATCCCTCGGTACGGCGGGGCAGGTATTCGCCTGCGTAGCGATCCCGGCGACGGTGTTTCTGGTCTTGCAGACCGTGCTGATGCTTATCGGCATCGGCTTCGACCACGACGCGGACGGCGCCGGTCACGACTTCGACGGTCATGATGCAGGCGGTCACGACTTCGACGGCGGTCACGATTTCGACGCCCATGACGTGGGCGGTCACGATTTCGACGCTCACGACGTAGGCGCTCACGACCTCGACGCGCACGAAGCCCTGCTCGAAGGGCATACGCCCGACCACCCGGGTCACGCCGGTCTGGACGGCGGTCTGCGACTGTTCACGTTCCGGGGCATCATCGCGTTTCTGTGCGTGCTCGGCTGGGTCGGCGTGCTGTGCGTGCGGCTGGCGCTTCCGTTGCCGGCGACGGTGGCGGTCGCGGCGGTGTCCGGCATCACGGCGATGGTGCTTATCGCGTTGCTGTTCCGCTTCGTCTATTCCCTGCAGGCGGACGGCACGGAGAACATTCGCGACGCCCTCGGCGCGTCCGGCACGGTCTACCTGCGCATTCCGCCTGCGCGGAGCGGTCGCGGCAAGGTGAATCTGCTCCTCGGCGGTCGTCTGGTCGAAAAGGACGCGGTCACCGACGAGACCGAGCAGATCACGGACGGCGAACAGATCGTCGTCGTCGGCATCAGCGGCGGGACCGAACTTATCGTACAACGAAAAATACAGCAATAATTCCCAAAAACAGAGGAGGAACCTGTTATGCCTGAAACTGTTATCCTGTTGATCGTACTCGGCGTCCTGGCTTTTTCCGTCATCGTTTGGGCGTTTTCGCGGTACAAGAAATGCCCGTCCGACAAGATCATGGTCATCTACGGGAAAGTCGGGAAGAACAAGGACGGCTCGAGCAAGAGCGCCGTCTGTATCCACGGCGGTGCGAAATTCATCGTCCCGGTCGTCCAGGCGTATGAATTTCTGGATCTGACCCCATTGTCCATCACGGTGGACCTGAAGAGCGCCCTGTCGCGGCAGAACATCCGTATCAACGTGCCGTCCAGCTTCACGGTCGGCATCTCGACCGAGCCGGGCGTCATGCAGAACGCTGCCGAGCGTCTGCTCGGGCTGAAGCTGCCGGAAATTCAGGAGCTTGCGAAGGACATCATCTTCGGGCAGCTGCGTCTGATCATCGCGACGATGGACATCGAAGAGATCAACACCGACCGCGACAAATTCCTCGAAGCGGTCAGCCGGAACGTCGAAGTCGAACTGAAGAAGATCGGTCTGCGGCTTATCAACGTCAACGTGACCGACATCAGCGACGAGAGCGGCTATATCGAAGCGCTCGGTAAGGAAGCGGCGGCGAAAGCGATCAACGACGCGAAGAAGAGCGTCGCCGAAAAGGAACGCGACGGCTCCATCGGCGAAGCGAACGCCAAGAAGGAGCAGAGGATCCAGGTCTCCGAAGCGGATTCCGTCGCGATCCAGGGCGAAAACACCGCGAAAGCGGAGATCGCCATGTCCAACGCCGAACTGCGCGAGCAGGAAGCGAAGGCGCAGAAGATCGCCGTGACCGCCGAGAAGATCCAGGCGGCGAAAGCCCTCGAAGAGTCCTACGCTGCCGAAAAAGCGGCGGAACTCGCCCGTTCCGAGCGCGAAAAGGCGACTTTGGAAGCCGACGTCATCGTGCAGACCGAGATCAAGAAGCGTCAGCTCGAACTGGAAGCCGAAGCGGAAGCCGAGCAGATCCGCCGCAAGGCGAAGGGCGAAGCGGACGCGATCTACGCCCGCATGGACGCCGAGGCACGCGGTATGCAGGAGATCCTGACCAAGCAGGCGGCAGGCTTCGCGGAAGTCGTCCGTGCCGCCGGCGGCGACCCGGACGCCGCACTGCGGCTGATGATCGCCGACAAGATGGAGGACCTCATGAAGGTGCAGGTCGAAGCCATCAAGAACATCAAGATCGACAAGGTCACGGTCTGGGACAGCGGTGCGAACGGCACGAACGGCAAAACCTCGACGGCGGGCTTCCTGTCCGGGCTGATGAAGTCCGTCCCGCCGCTGGAGGAGCTGTTCAACATGGCGGGGCTGTCGCTGCCGGAATACCTCGGCAAGCGCAAGGACGCGTCCGCGGAAACGCCTGAAGCGCCCGTTTCTCCCGCCGAGAGCGGGGACGTCACCGCATGAACGGCCCGACGCTCCCGCCGAAACGACTGCTTATCAACGCCTGCTATGCGCTTATCGTCCTGTTCGTATCCTTCGCGATCGCACAGGTCGTCGGCACGGTTTTCGGGTGGGTCCTCCGCCCGGAAACCGCCGTGCAGGCGGATCTGCGGTACAATTACAACGTCGCGTACCCGATCCGGGGAATCGCGTCGCTGGCGGCGTACTTCCTGTCGCTCTGGTGCATCGGCAGGACGCACGCGTACCGCGTCGCTTTCAGCCTGCGGGAAACCATGACCCGGTTCGATTTCCTCGTCGAAACCGTCCCGGCGCTCCTGCTTCTGGAGGTGCTGTACTATCGGTTCGGCTGGTCGTACCTGCCGTCGTGGTACCTCGCGGGCGGGCTCGCCTCGCTGTTCGGCGTCATTTGTCCGGGGGACCTGTACAGCATGGGCTTCGGCGGGACGTCCTTCGAGGGGCTCATGGACATCGACGCGATCTCCCTGCAGTACTACCTTTGGCTGCAGATGCTCGTTGACGTCGTCATCGCGGTCTGCGCGGTGCTGCTCCTTTGGAAAGCGCGTCGTTCCGGCGAACGTGCCGCCGCGGCAGCGCACGAACGACAGCTCGCCGAGATGCGACGGGACAGCGGACTGGAGTAAAACTCTTTCGAGGGGGGACCACAATCGCGTCGCCACCGCTTCGCGTTGTCTCGCTCTGCGTTCCCCCCTCAAATACTCCCCCCTCGTCGAAAACCGGCTCGGCTTGCGCCACTTCTGACGCCGCCATCGCCGCTTTTCTCTTAATGAGTTCCTCCGGCGGTGCGTGCCCGCCTACGGAACAGTATTTGATTGTATTTTTGCCTTTGCCGAAATTTTTTGCAGATCATCCGGTCGTGGAAACACGACCGTTATTTTTGTATAGAATCGATTTTTCCGTGGAACACTACCCAAAAAAGGGAAAGGAACGGGAAAACGCATATGAATCGGCAACCGGAACACCCGACGGGGATCCTCGGGACCGACGAGGTGCCGCTCGGGTTCGGCATGGCGCTCGCGCAGAACGCCAAGGCGCTCGAAGCGTTCGGGCGCATGGACGAACGGCAGAAGCAGCGCGTCCTCTACGACGCACGGCACGTCCGAAACAGGGAAGAGATGCAAAGCGTCGTCGACCGCATCGGGGACTTGTCATGAAGCGTGCATTCGCCCTCTTCTGCCTCCTCACGCTTTCGCTCTCGGCGCTCTCCGTCTCCGCACTGCAGAACGCCGTCTCCCTCCGCAAAACCTACGAACTTCTGACCCCGGCGAGCGCCGGCTACCCCGACGAGGACTACCAACTCACCAACGGGCGCTACGGCACGCCGGTCGTGACCGACACGGGGAGCAATTTCTACCGCAACCCGGAATACGTCGGGTTCCGCCGCGACGACGCGAACGCGGACGGCAATTTCGTCATTCTGCTCGACCTCGGCGAGTCCCTGAACGACCTGACCGCCTTTGAACTCAGCTACCTCAACGAACCGTCCGTCGGCGTTTTCGCGCCGGTTCGCGTCGCTTTCTACGGGAGCGAGGAGCGGGACGGGGACTTCGTTTTCCTCGGCGAGCGGTCGATCGACGAGCCGACCGACCCCACGTCCACGGTCGCGGGCGTCGCCATCGTCGAGCCGGAAAGCGCCTTCACCGGGCGGTATGTCATGGCGGTCGTGACCCCGCGTGCGACCTACGTTTCGGACGACGGAACCGAGCTGCCGGTCGTCTGGACCTTCCTCGACGAGCTGACCGTCCTGCAGGGGACGCGTCCGCTGCTTCCGGGCGAGGAACCGTCCCCGGCGGCGGAAAGCGCCCTCGCGTCGGTTTCGCCGGTCGTCGGCGACCGCGGTCTGCTGCTTCTGGCGGCGCTCGGCGCGTCCGCGCTTGCCGCCGTCGCTTTTCTCGGGCGGCGGCGCAGTTAGCGGTGTGTGAACGCGTCCTCCGCCACGAAGCAGAAGCAAAAATACAATAAAATAATGTTTCGGAGACGGACATGTGCCGGCTCCGAAACACCTCAAGAAAAAACCGGCGAAGGCGGCGTCAGAAGTGGCGCAAGCCGAGCCGGTTTTTGACGAAAGGAAGGTATTGGGGGGAAAACGCAGAGCAAGGCGGAGCGCACGAAGGGCGCGAAGTCGCTGCGATTGCGTTTGCCTCCCAACATCGTTTGCGTACTTAGTTGAGTTCCGCGAAGTACTTGATGGTGCGGACCATCTGCGAGACGTAGGAGTTCTCGTTGTCGTACCACGAAACCACCTGCACCTGATAGGTGTCGTCGCCGACCTTGCTGACCATGGTCTGGGTCGCGTCGAACAGCGAACCGTAGGTCATGCCGATGACGTCGGAGGAGACGATCTGATCGGTGTTATAGCCGAAGGACTCGGTCGCGGCGTTCTTCATCGCAGCGTTGACGGATTCCTCGGTGACGTCCTTGCCCTTGACGACGGCGACGAGAATGGTGGTCGAGCCGGTCGAGGTCGGGACGCGCTGCGCGGAACCGATCAGCTTGCCCTTCAGTTCGGGAATGACGAGCCCGATCGCCTTCGCGGCGCCTGTGGAGTTCGGGACGATGTTCATCGCACCGGCTCTGGAGCGGCGCAGATCGCCCTTTCTCTGCGGACCGTCGAGGATCATCTGGTCGCCGGTGTAGGCGTGGACGGTCGTCATGATGCCGGAGAGGATCGGGAAGTTGTCGTGGAGCGCCTTCGCGAACGGCGCGAGGCAGTTGGTCGTGCAGGACGCGGCGGAAATGACCGTATCCTTGGCGTTGAGAATATCGTTGTTGACGTTGAAAACGATGGTCTTGGGCATCTCGAACTGGTCGGGGGCTTTCTTATTGGAAGCCGGCGCGGAGATGACGACCTTCTTGGCGCCCGCAAGGATGTGCTTGTTGGCGTCGGCGACGTCGGTGTAGAACCCGGTGCATTCCAGCACGACGTCCACACCCAGCGAACCCCACGGGCAGTTCGCGGCGTCCTTTTCCGCGTAGATCTTGATGGCCTTTCCATCGACGACGATGGAATCCTCGGTGCATTCGACGGTGTGCGCCGGCTCCTTGCCGAACTTCCCGCAGAAACCGCCCTGCGCGGTATCGTACTTGAGCAGGTGCGCGAGCATCTTCGGGCTGGTCAGATCGTTGATGGCGACGACCTCATAGCCCTCGGCGTCGAACATCTGGCGGAACGCGAGACGACCGATACGACCGAAACCGTTGATAGCAACTTTGACAGACATGATTGTACCTCCAAAATGAATTTCTTGGTTTCCTTTTTTTACCATTCTATATTGTATACCAATTCCCGGAAAAAAACAAGGGCTTTTGATGAAATTTTCTTTGTTTTTTGCGTGAATTTCTTGTTCACCCTGATGAAAAAGGGGTTTTCACGCCTTCCCGATGTACGTTCGCACGCGCAGCGTCGCCCCGCATCGTTTCGCCACGGCGTGGCAGAGCGCCAGGCGGTACTTGTCGAGCGTTTCGCCGACGACGGTCATGACCACGTTCGGCACATATTTCGTGCATTCCGCCGTGAAGGCGAGCATCGCGTCGAACGCCTTTTCCCCGGCTTCCGGTCTGCAGAGCGCGACGTATTCCGCCGCGTCCGGGGCGTTGAGGCTGACGGACACGCAGTCGAGCAGTCCCGCGAAGCGGGGAATGCTGTCGGAGAAGCCGTAAAGCGTCGCCTGTCCGTTGGTGTTCAGACGGATCGGCAGGGAATAGGTCGCCTTCAGCTTCGCGGCGACCCGCAGCAGCACGTCCATGCGCATGGTCGGTTCGCCGTAGCCGCAAAAAACGAATTCCCGGCAGGTCCCGCCCTCGCCGAGGAGGGTCTGCACGGCGGCGAACGCCTCCTCCGCGGTCGGTTCGCGGTTCAGCCACAGGCTGTCGCTCCCGTAAGCGCCGTCGCCGTTGTTGCGGATGCAGAACGTACAGCGGTTGGTGCAGCGGTTGGTCAGGTTGAGGTAGATCCCATCGCCGACGCGATAGGCGTAGGTATCAGCTTTCAATGCGAAACAGCCTCCTTGCGTTTTCTTCGGTCTCCCGCTCGACGGTTTCAAACGGCACGCCCCGCACCTCCGCGAGCTTTTGCAGGGTATACCGCAGCATACCGCTGTCGTTGCGCTCTCCGCGGTGGGGGACCGGCGTGAGGTAGGGCGCGTCGGTTTCGACGAGGTAGCGGTCGGACGGAACCCATGCGGCGACTTCCGGCGCCTGTCGGGCGTTTTTGAACGTCAAAACCCCGGAAAAGGAGAGGTACCACCCCCGCTTGACCAGTTCCTTCGCCATCTCGACCGAGCCGGAGAACGAGTGCAGCACCCCGGTCACGTTCGGGAACTCCCGCAGGATCGCCGACACGTCCCCATGCGCGTCCCGGTCGTGGATCGAGACCGGCGTCCCGGTCCTTTCCGCGAGCGAAAGCTGTGCGCGGAACGCGGTCTTCTGCGCGTCGCGGGACGGCGTTTCGTAGTGGTAGTCCAGCCCGATCTCCCCGAGCGCAACGACCTTCGGCAGCCCGAGCATGGTCTCCAGTTCCGCGAGGAACGCGGGGGAGAGGGCTTCCGCGTGCTCCGGGTGCAGACCGACGGCGGCGTACATCCCGCCGTGCGTTTCCGCGAGTCGGATCGCCGCACGCGAGCTTGCGAGGTCGCACCCGATGGCGACGACGCCGGTGACGCCGCCCTGCCCGAACAGCCGTCCGAGCAGTTCCTCCCGGTCGGCGTCGTACAGACGGTCGTCGTAGTGGGCGTGGGAATCGAACATCAGCGCACCCTGCTCCCGGCGGGGACCCCGTCGGCGAACAGCACCTTCACCCCGTCCGGCGTATCCGCCGCCAGCAGCATCCCTTGGCTTTCCACGCCGCGCAGCTTGGCGGGCTTGAGGTTGGAGACCACGACGACGTGCTTTCCGACCAGATCTTCCGGCGTATACCACTGGGAAATGCCGGAAACGATCTGCCGCGTCTCCGCGCCGAGCGAGACTTGCAGTTTCAGCAGCTTGTCCGACCCCTTGACCGGCTCGCAGGAAAGCACCTCCCCGACGGTCAGCGCGACCTTCCCGAAGTCCTCGATCCCGATGACCCCCGGCACGCCCTCCGTTCCGGGCTTCTTTTCCGGCTTTTTGCTCTCCCGTTTCTTCGCCAGCTCCGCGAGGAACTTCTTTTCGTCGATCCGGGCGAACAGGATCGGCGCGTCGCCGAGCGTATGCCCTGCGCACGGGTAGTCGTAGGCGAACTTCCCGTCGCAGACCGCCGGTCTTTCCGCCGTCAGGATCCCGTCGATCCGTTCCGCCGCGTCCGGCAGGAACGGGGACAGCATAATGCTGCACAGCCGAATGCTCTCGACGAGGTTCGCCAGCACGTCGGCAAGTTCCTGCTTCCTGGATTCGTCCTTCGCCAGCACCCACGGGGACGTCTCGTCGATATACTTATTGCAGCTCTTGAGCGCGAGGAACACCTGCGCGAGCGCGTCCGACGCACTGTATTCCTCCATGAGCCGGTACGCGTTCGCCAGCTTCTCCGAAACCGTCTGCTTGAGCGTTTCGGCGGCGGGCGCATCCGCACCGCCGTACGCCGGGACGACCCCGCCGAAGTACTGCTTCACCATCGCGACGGTGCGCGAAACGAGGTTGCCGAGCGTGTTGGCGAGGTCGGCGTTGGTCCGCTGGATCAGCAGCTCGTACGAGATGTTCCCGTCCTGGTAGAACCCCATTTCGGCGAGCAGGTAGTACCGCACGGCGTCCAGCCCGAATTCCTCGATCAGCTCGTCGCCGTAGATCACGTTGCCCTTGGATTTGGACATTTTATCCTGGTCGAATAGCAGCCACGGGTGCCCGAGCACCTTCTTCGGCAGCGGAAGCCCGAGCGCCATGAGAAAGATGGGCCAGTAGATCGTGTGGAACCGCACGATGTCCTTCCCGATGACCTGCAGGTCCGCAGGCCAGAGCTTCCGGAACTGCTCCGACGGACCGTCCGGGTCGTAGCCGATGGCGGAAATATAGTTGTGCAGAGCGTCCACCCAGACGTAGACGACGTGCTTTTCGTCGAACGGCACCGGGATGCCCCAGCGGAACGTCGAACGGGAGACGCAGAGGTCCTGCAGACCCGGACGCAGGAAGTTGTTGAGCATCTCGTTGCGGCGGGAAGCCGGGGTGATGAAGTCCTCGTGCTCCTCGATGTGCCGAATGAGCCGGTCGACGTACTTGGACATACGGAAGTAGTAGGCTTCCTCCCGCTTCTTCGCGACCGGGCGACCGCAGTCCGGGCAGCAGCCGTCCACCAGCTGGGAATCCGTCCAGAAGGATTCGCAGGGCGTGCAGTAGTTGCCCTCGTAGACCCCCTTGTAGATGTCCCCCTGGTCGTAGAATTTTTGGAACACCTTCTGCACCATCCGAACGTGTTCCTCGTCGGTCGTGCGGATGAATTTGTCGTAGCTGATGTGGAAATCGTCCCAGATGGAGCGGATCTGTCCGGCGACCCGATCGACGTATTCCTGCGGCGTCACGCCGTTCTTTTTCGCTTCCGATTCGATTTTTTCGCCGTGTTCGTCGGTGCCGGTCAGGAAGAACACGTCGTATCCCTGCATTCGTTTGAACCTCGCGATCGCGTCGGCAAGGATCGCCTCGTACACGTTCCCGATGTGGGGTTTCTGCGACGTGTAGGCGATCGCGGTGGTCAGATAGAACTTTTCTTTCATCAAAACGTCATTCCTTTCGTATCCGTTTTCCGTTTGCGGAGTTGGGCAAAAAAATCGGTCAGCAGTCCGGCGCATTCGGCATCCAGCACCCCGCCGGTCACGTCCGTGTAGTGGTTGAAGCGGTAGTCCCGCAGGTCCAGCACGCTCCCGTATACCCCCGCTTTCGGGTCGCGGCAGCCGTACACCACGCGTGGGATCCGCGCATTCAGGATCGCCCCGGCGCACATCGGGCAGGGTTCGAGCGTCACATACAGCGTGCAGCCCTCCAGCCGCCACGCGCCGGTCTTTCTGCACGCCCGGTCGATGGCGACGATCTCCGCGTGCAGCAGGGCGTTCCGCCGCGCTTCCCGCAGGTTCCGCCCGGTGGAAAGCAGTTTCCCGTCCTTCACCAGCACCGCCCCGATCGGGACTTCGCCCGCCTTCGCGGCAGCCTTTGCGTGGGAGGCCGCTGCCCCGTGTGCAAC
>CANQVQ010000039.1 GCA_947627335.1 uncultured Clostridia bacterium
GCGCCTCAAACGTCGCCTTGACCACGTTCGCCGGGTTGTTCGACCGCAGCGACTTGCCGCGGATGTCGCGAATCCCCGCCATCTCCAGCACGGCGCGCATCTTGCCGCCGGCGATGATGCCGGTACCGGGCGCGGCAGGCTTCAAAAGCACCTTGCCGGCGCCGAATTCGCCGATGATCTCGTGGGGGATCGTCGTCCCGTCCAGCGGGACTTCGATGATGTTGCGCTTCGCCGCTTCCATGGCTTTGCGGATCGCGTCCGGCACTTCCGCCGCCTTCCCGATCCCGTAGCCGACCAGCCCTTCGCCGTTGCCGACGACGACCAACGCGGAAAACCGACGGATCCGACCGCCCTTGACCGTCTTGGAGACGCTCTTGGTGTCGACCAGATTTTCCTTGAATTCGATGTTGGAATAATCCTTCTTCATCCTCGTACTCCTCCTCAGAACTTCAGGCCGGCTTCGCGAGCGGCTTCCGCCAGCGCCTTGACACGACCGTGATACAGGTTGCCGCCCCGGTCAAACACCACCTCGGTGATGTTCTTTTCCAGCGCACGCTTCGCGGCAAGTTCGCCGACCTTCTTCGCCGACTCGACGTTGCCGCCCTCCTTGCCGAACGCCTTCTCCGTGGAGGAAGCGGCGACGAGCGTACGTCCGACGGTATCGTCGATGATTTGCACCTGAATGTTCTCGTTGGAACGGTAGACGCAGAAACGGGGTCTTGCCGGAGTGCCGAAGATCTTGGCGCGGACTCTCTTATGCCGATGCATCCGCTTTGCTTTGCTGTCAACGTGACGAATCATGCTCTTTCACTCCTTCCCGTTTACTTCGCTTTACCGGCTTTGCCGGCTTTGCTTCTGACGTGCTCGCCCGCGTAACGGACGCCCTTGCCGTGGTACGGCTCCGGCGCACGCTTGCCGCGGATGACCGCAGCGACCTGACCGACCTGCTGCTTGCTCGGACCGCTGACCGTGATCTTCAGCCCGTTGCCTTCCTTCGGCACGTCGTAGGTGATGCCCTCCGGCGCCGGCATGAGGATGTCATGCGAATAGCCGAGGTGCAGCAGGAGATCCTTCCCCTTCAGCTCGGCACGGTAGCCGGTGCCGATGATCTCGAGGGAACGCGAATAGCCCTCGGTCACGCCGACGACCATGTTCGCGATCAGGGTCCTGGACAGTCCGTGCAGCGCACGGGATTCCTTTTCGTCGTCGGGACGCTCGACCAAAATTTCGGCGCCCTCCTGCCGGACCGTGATGCCGGCGTGCAGTTTTTCGGAAAGCGTTCCCTTCGGTCCCTTGACCGTCACGAGGTTGTGGTCGCCGACCGTTTCGATCGTGACCGTCACGCCCGCGGGAACCGCGATCGGTTTCTTGCCAATTCTGGACATATGACCTTTTCCTTTCTTGTCACTCGTTTTCGTTTTTTCCCGAACGGTATATAGAATAGGAAGCGATTTTCCCTTTTCCGGGTCGGATCGACCCCTTTTTCCGCCACCGTTCGGCGCGAGTGGGCAAGCAGCAACGTCATGCGGTAAAAAAGCTACGCTTTTTTACCAAACAAACGCTAAAACCTCGCCGCCCACGTTCTGTTTGCGGGCAGCCTTGTCGGTCATAATTCCACGGGACGTGGAAACGATCGCAATACCGAGGCCGTTTCTGACCTTCGGAATATCCTGACTTGCCGCATAAATCCTCAATCCGGGCTTGGAGACACGCTTCAACCCCTGGATGATCTTCTGCTTGCCTTCGCCGTACTTCAGGGTAATCGTCAACATCCCCTGCTTGCCGTCGTCGGTCACTTGGTATCCTTTGATATAGCCCTCGTCAAGAAGAATTTGAGCGATGGCTTTCTTCATATTGGAGGCGGGAACGTCCACCGTATCGTGCTTCGCGTCGTTCGCATTCCGGATACGCGTGAGCAGGTCCGCCACAACATCTGTCATCTGCATAGTACAATCCTCCTTTTCGATTACCAGCTTGCCTTTTTCACACCCGGGATCTCGCCTTTATACGCGAGGTTCCGGAAGCAGATCCGGCAGACGCCGTACTTGCGCAGATACGCGTGCGGGCGACCGCAGATCTTGCAGCGGGTGTATGCGCGGGTGGAAAACTTCGGCTTCTTCTGCTGCTTGAGGATCATTGCCTTCTTTGCCATGCTGTTTTCCTCCTTTCGCTTACTGCTTCGCGAACGGCGCGCCGAGCAGGGTCAGAAGCTCTTTCGCTTCCTCGTCCGTCTCCGCCGTCGTTACGAAACAAATATCCATTCCGCGGACCTTATCGACCTTGTCGTACTCGATCTCCGGGAAGATCAACTGCTCCTTCAGACCGACCGTGTAGTTTCCACGACCGTCGAACGCGTTCGGGTTGATCCCCTTGAAGTCGCGCACACGCGGGAGCGCGAGATTGAAGAACTTATCCGCAAACTCCCACATATTCTCCGCACGGAGCGTGACCTTCACGCCGATCTTCATACCCGCACGGACCTTGAAGTTGGAGACGGACTTCTTCGCCGTCGTCGCGACCGCCTTCTGCCCCGTGATCGCGGTCAGGTCGGCGATGATCGCGTCGATCGCCTTCGGGTTGTCCTTCGCTTCGCCTGCGCCGACGTTGATGACGATCTTGTTCAGACGCGGGATCTGCATCGGGCTCTTATACTTGAACTTCGACATGAGGGCGGGCGCGACGTCGCTCTTGTAGAATGCTTCCAATCTTGACATCTTCTCGTTCCTCCCCCTTTACAGTTCTTCCCCGCATTTGACGCAGACGCGGAGCTTTTCGCCCTTTTCCGTCAGCTTCACACGGGTGCGGCGTCCCGCGTCGCACTTCGGGCAGTACAACTGCACCTTGCTCGCGTAGATCGCCCCTTCGGTCTTGATGATACCGCCCGGATCCCCCTGGCGGCGGGGCTTGACGTGCTTGGACACGACGTGCACCCCTTCGACGATCACCTTGCCCTCCTTCGGGGAGACGCCGATGACCTTGCCGATCGACTTCTTGCTGCCGTTGGCATATGCGCCGGAGATCACGACCACCGTGTCGCCGGTCTTGATGTGCATTTTACTCATTTCGCGTTCCTCCCGTCAAACCACTTCCGGCGCGAGCGAAAGGATCTTCATATACTCACGATCGCGAAGCTCTCTCGCCACCGGCCCGAAAATACGGGTGCCTCTGGGATTCTTATCTTCCTTGATGATCACCGCCGCGTTCTCGTCGAACCGAACGTACGACCCGTCGGGACGTCTGGTCGGCTGGACCGTCCGCACCACCACGGCGCGCACGACCTCGCCCTTCTTGACCACGCCGCCCGGAGCCGCCTTCTTCACGGCGCAGACGACCACGTCGCCCACGCCGGCGTACCGCCGCCCGGTCCCGCCAAGTACACGGATGCACATGAGCTCCTTCGCCCCTGTGTTGTCGGCAACCTTCATTCGGGATTGCTGCTGTAACATTCCTGTACCTCCTGCTTACTTGGCTCTCTCGAGGATCTCGACAAGACGCCAGTTTTTGTCCTTGGAAAGCGGGCGGGTCTCCATGATGCGGACCGTATCGCCCACCTTCGCCTCGTTCTTTTCGTCGTGCGCCTTCAGCCGAAGCGTCCGTTTGAGGATCTTCTTATAGAGCGGATGCTTGAAGCTGTCGTGGATCGCCACGACGATGGTTTTGTCCATCTTGTCGCTGACGACCTGCCCGACGCGGACCTTTCTCATAGCTCTTTCCATCTTTTCCATTTCCTCCCCTGTCAAGCCTTGCCGGAAATTTCTTTTTCACGCAGCACGGTCAGCATCCGCGCAATGGTCTTGCGCGTTTCGACGATCTTCATCGGATTGTCCAGCTGGTTGATGGCGTGCTGCATCCGCAGGTTGAACAGCGCTTCTTTCTGTTCGCGGACGGCTTTGGTCAGTTCGGAAGCGGTCATTTCTCTGATTTCCTTGATCTCCATCCCTTACGCCTCCTGATTCTCCAGTTCCGCCCTCGTGGCGAACTTGCACTTGATCGGCAGCTTGTGGGAGGCAAGCCGCATCGCTTCGCGAGCGACGTCCTCCGAGATCCCGTCCATTTCAAACATGACGCGACCCGGCTTGACCACCGCCACCCAGTATTCCGGCGAACCCTTGCCCGAACCCATGCGGGTCTCGGCGGGCTTCTCCGTCACCGGCTTATCCGGGAAAATCTTGATCCAGACGTTGCCGCCGCGCTTGATCGAACGCGTCATAGCGACACGGGCGGCCTCGATCTGGTTGGACGTGATCCAAGCCGGCTCGAGCGCGACAAGCCCGAACTGCCCGTCGGTGATGCGGTTGCCGCGGTACGCCTTGCCGGTCATTCTGCCGCGGTGGACGCGTCTGTATTTGACTCTCTTGGGCATTAACATTACCGTCTACCTCCCTCGCGTACATTGGTGCGCTTGACCTCGGAGAGGACTTCGCCCTTGTAGATCCACACCTTGATGCCGATCGCGCCGTAGGTCGTCCGCGCTTCGGCGAATCCGTAGTCGATGTCCGCACGCAGCGTCTGCAGCGGAATGGTCCCCTCGTGATAATGCTCCGTGCGGGCGATCTCCGCCCCGCCGAGCCGCCCGCCGCAGGAGATCTTGATCCCCTTCGCGCCGAGCTTCATGGTCCTGCCGATCGCCTGCTTCATCGCACGGCGGAACGAAATACGCTTCTCCAGCTGCGACGCGATGTTCTCCGCGACCAGTTGGGCGTTCAGGTCGGGGCTGCGCACCTCGACGACCTTCACGTCGATCGTCACGTTCCGCGGATTCCCGAGGAAGTCGGCGATGACGCCCTTGAGCTTTTCGATCTCCGCACCGCCCTTGCCGATGACGATGCCCGGCTTCGCGCAGTGGATGATGACGCGGATGCGGCTGTTGTCCCGTTCGATCTCGATCTGCGGGACGCCCGCCTGTCCGAGGCGTTCCTTGAGGAATTTCCGCAGCTTATAGTCCGAAACCAGCGTGTCGCCGAAGTCCTCCTCCGCGACATACCAGCGGGAGCTCCAATTCTTGATGATCCCGACGCGAAGCCCATGCGGATTCACTTTCTGTCCCATGTTAGCCCTCCTCTTTCTCTTTCAGAGCGATCGTGACGTGCGAAGTCCGCTTGATGATGCGGAAGGCGCGTCCCTGTGCGCGGGGCATGACCCGCTTCATGTTCTTGAGAATGCCGGGCGTGACGAAACATTCCGCTATATAGAGCTTCTCAACGTCCATGTTGTAGTTGTGTTCGGCGTTCGCCATCGCCGATTTGAGCAGCTTGACGAGGCTTTCGCTGACCATCTTGTTGGTGTTCAGCAGGATCGCCATCGCCGTCGCCGCATCCTTCCCGCGGATCTCGTCCAGCACGACGCCGACCTTACGCGGGGAAACGCGGAGCTGCTTGAGATACGCTTTGGCGCACTTGGTGTTTTCCATTCCTTAAATCCCTGCCCTTTCCGCGTTAGTTGCCGTTGTTGGAGGTCTTTGAACCGGCGTGTCCCTTGAACGTGCGGGTCGGGGCGAACTCGCCGAGCTTATGCCCGACCATATCCTCGACGACGTACACCGGGACGTGCTTCCGACCGTCGTAGACCGCGATCGTGTGACCGACAAACTCCGGGAAGATGGTGGAGGCGCGAGACCAGGTCTTCAGAACCCGCTTTTCGCCCTTCTCGTTCATGTCCTTGACACGGCTAAACAGCTTCGCTTCCACGAAAGGACCTTTTTTGACGCTTCTGCCCATGATACTGCTCCTCCTTCTTACTTATCGTTGCGGCGCTTGACGATCATATTGTTCGTGCGGGCCTTCTTGTTGCGGGTCTTCAGACCGAGCGCGGGCTTGCCCCACGGGGTCATCGGACCGGGATGCCCGACCGGCGCACGCCCTTCGCCGCCGCCGTGCGGGTGGTCGCACGGGTTCATGACCGAACCGCGGACCGTCGGACGAATGCCCATATGGCGCTTCTTGCCGGCTTTGCCGATCTTGATGTTCTCATGCTCCAAATTGCCGATGGTACCGATGGTCGCGTGGCAATCCAGACGCACCAGACGCACTTCACCGGACGGCAGACGGATCTGCGCCTTGCCGTTCTCCTTCGCCATCAGCTGCGCTGCGGCGCCGGCGGAACGCACGAGCTGCGCACCGCGACCCGGGTACAGCTCGATGGAGTTGATCATCGTGCCGACCGGGATCGCCGAGATCGGCAGGACGTTGCCCGGCTTGATGTCCGCCTGCGGACCGACGTACAGCACGTCGCCGACCTTCACGCCGTCCGTCGCGAGGACGTAGCTCTTCTTGCCGTCCTCCGCGGTCAGCAGCGCGAGGTACGCGGTGCGGTTCGGGTCGTATTCGATCGCCGTGACCGTCTTTGCAACGCTTCCGCCGTCCGACGGGAACGTGTTGCGGAAGTCCACGATGCGGTACTTGGTCTTGTTTCCGCCGCCCTGATGGCGGACGGTGATCTTCCCGGTGTTGTTGCGGCCCGCCTTGTGCTTGAGCGTCGTCAGCAGGCTCTTTTCCGGTTTTTTGCCCTTGGTCAGCTCCTCGAACGAGGGGGTGGCCATGTTCCGGAGTGACGGAGTTGTCGGGCGATAGGTTTTGACTGCCATGACAATTCCCCTTTCTTTACAGCAGGCTGTCGAAGAATTCGATCGTCTTGGAATCCTCCGTCAGCTTGACGATCGCCTTCTTCCACGCGCTGGTGTAGCCTCTGTGGTAGCCCATTCTTCTGGGCTTTCTCTTCATACTGATGGTGGTCACCCGCTCGACCTGCACGCCGAAGATCTCCTCGACCGCCTTGCGGATCTCGGTCTTGTTCGCGTCGTTCGCGACGCGGAACGTGTACTTCCGCTGATGCATATTCTGAATGGACGCTTCGGTGATGACCGGCTTCAAAATCACGTCGTATGCCGTTTTCATTCCGCAAATACCTCCTCGAGTTTGGCGACCGCATCCTGCGCGATGACCAGCTTGCCGGACTTGAGGATGCTGTAGACATGAATGGCGTTGACCGGGGCGGTCTCGACGCCCGGGATGTTCGCCATGGACTTGACGACCTTCTCGTCGACGGCGGGCAGGACGACCAGCGACTTGCCTTCTGCACCCACGGCGGACAGGAACTTCACCATCGGCTTGGTCTTGTATTCGCTCGCCTCGATCTTATCGACGACGATCAGCTCGCCGTCGGCGACCTTCGCGCTCAGCGCGGAGAACAGTGCGAGCCGCTTGAGCTTCTTATTGAGCGTCACGCGGTAGGAACGGGGCTTCGGCGCGAAGACGATGCCGCCGTGCGTCCACTGCGGCGCACGGGTGGACCCTTGACGGGCGCGCCCGGTGCCCTTCTGACACCACGGCTTCTTGCCGCCGCCGGAGACCTCGCTGCGGGTCAGCGCGGACTGCGTCCCCTGCCGCTGATTGAGCAGGTAGGCGCGGACGACCGCGTGGACCGCCGCTTCGTTCGGCTCGATGCCGAAGATCTTTTCGGAAAGCTCCATCGTGCCGCAGGCACGACCTTCCATATTCACAACATTGACTGTAGGCATTCTCTATTCCTCCCTCTCCGCTTATTTCACGGTATCGCGGAGATACACGATGCCGCCCTTCGGCCCGGGGATGGCGCCCCGCACGGCGATCAGGTTGTTGTCCGCATCGATCTTGACGATCTCGAGGTTGAGGATCGTCACCCGCTCGTGACCGTACTGCCCCGCCATGTGCTTGTTCTTGAACACACGCGACGGGTCGCTGTTCGCGCCCATGGAACCGACCTGCCGATGGACGGGACCGGTGCCGTGCGTCATGCGCAGACGGTGGGCGTTCCAGCGCTTGATGACGCCGCTGTACCCATGACCCTTGGTGATACCGGTGACGTCAACCTTTTCGCCTTCGGCGAACGTATCGGCGGTGACGGTGTCGCCCTCGTTGAGCGCGGACGTATCCTCGAGCCGGAACTCCTTGAGGAACTTCTTGTAGGACACTTCATGCTTCTTGAAATGTCCCTTGGCGGGCTTGCTCGCCTTGCGCTCCGGCAGGTCGGAAAAACCGAGCTGCACGGCGCAGTAGCCGTCCTTTTCCGCCGTCTTTTTCTGGACGACGGTGCAGGGTCCGGCGTTGATGACAGTGACGGGAACGACCTTGCCGGTCTCGGTGAAGATCTGCGTCATTCCCAGCTTTCTGCCGATGATGCCTTTTTTCATGGTTTTCTGTTTTCCTCCTTGGTTATTGGTTGAAAGGAACGTTTCCGTCCCCGTCAACATGACCGTGGTCATGTTTTTTTACGTTTGTTTCCCGCTTTTCGCTTTTTCGGCTCCCTCTCGCGGTCCATTCCCCGCTTTGCCGGCTCCTTCGCGGTACGCTCCCCGCTTTTCGCGTCTCTGTTTCCCGCTTTGCCGGTTCTTTTCGCGGTTCATTCCCCGCTTCGCCGGTTCTTTCGCGGTTCGTTCACCGTTCCGCCGATTCTTTTCGCGTCTCTGTTTCCCGCTTTGCCGTCTCCGGCTCCCTCTCGCGGTCCATTCCCCGCTTTGCCGGTTCTTTTTGCGGTTCCTTCGCGGTTCATTCCCCGCTTCGCCGGTTCTTTTTGCGGTTCATCCACCGTTCCGCCGGCTCTTTTTGTGGTACGCCCACCGTTCTGCCGGTCTTTTCGCGGTTCGCTCCCCTTTTCACCCTTCAGGTTCGCGCAGCGAACCTTTTATAATGGAATCCATCAAAGTCACGGATTCATTCCGGGACTTTGATACCTTACACCCCCGCGAGTGTCAACTTGCGCAGCAAGTTGGCGCGAAGGCGCGAGCGAACGGGGGTGCGAACCCGGCTCGGCGAACAAGCGCAGCGCGTGAGCCGAGACGAAAGCGAAGCGTTACAGTTCTACGCTGAAATCCACGCCGGCGGGCAGCTCCACGTTCATCAACGCGTCCACGCAAGCCTTCGACGGCTTGAGGATGTCGATCAAACGCTTGTGCGTCCGATATTCGAACTGCTCGCGGCTGTCCTTATCCTTATGCACCGCACGCAGGATGGTCACGATCTCCTTCTCCGTCGGGAGCGGGATCGGACCGGACACGGAAGCGCCTCCGCGCTTCGCGGTCTCGACGATCTTTTCGGCGGCCTGGTCGATCAGTTTGTGGTCATACGACTTCAGCCGAATACGGATTCTTTCTTTTGCCATGGGGTAGCCTCCTAAAAAAATTTGTTTTTTAGCGGCAGCTGACCGGGAGAGTACACCGTTCCGGGCGTTTCTTCGCCGCCCCGAAAAAAAGCGCTTTTCCCGACCTCTGCGTCCGATTTCCGGACCTGCTCCGCGGAAGTTCCCCGCCGTTTTCCGGCGTTTTCGGGGGTTTTCGAGGGATTTTCGCCCCAAAAACCGCCTTCTGGCGGCAATCTCCCGCTTCATCGCGCACCAAGCAGAGGGTATTTTAGCATAATCTCCCTGCTTTGTCAACCCTTTTTTCCGCTTTTTCGCCCGGTTTCGGAAATTTTATTTGTAAATATTTTGTGAACGACCGCCTTTCGGGGTCAAACGCAAAAAAATCCCCCCGTTTTCACACAAACAGGGGGACTTTGGGGGAAAAATGCGGAGCAAGGCGACGCGTAGCGAGCCGCCGTGATCGTATTTGCCCCCCCGAAATCATTCGTAATGTGTCCACATACTCAAAACGCGAACCACGCGGGCTTCCCCGTCGACCTGATACAGCAGCCGATGCTGATAATTGATCCTCCGCGAGTAGATCCCCGCGAGGTCGCCGACCAGCTTTTCATACGGCGGCGGATTCTGGAACGGATTTTCCGCCAAAACCTGCAAAAGCTCCTTCGCCTTGCGGTCCAAGTGCGCAGCCTTCAGCAGGGGGACGTGTCCCACCGCCTTTTTGGAAAGCCTCACCTCGTACGCCATCGCACACCTACCACTCGACCCGGTCGAGCGGAACGAACGCCTCGTTCGGCTGGTCCTTCGCCTCCAGCACCTCCGCGACGGTTTTCGGGTGCGAAAGCAGGTAGAGCGTCTCCATCATCGCGTCGTAGTCGCTTTTGCTCATTACGACGGCGCTGCCGTCCTTGGTCGTCACGTCGATCACGTCGTTGTACGCGATCGCCGAGCGGACGTATTCAAAAAGGTTCTTCCGAAAATTCGTGATGCTCGTCGATGTCATGCCTTTTTCCTCCTGCTTTTATTCTATGTACAGTATACCGTACATATTCCCGCTTTGTCAACCCTTTCCCGTCCCGCAATTGTAAACAATCTGTGAACGACCGCTCCTCCCCCTGTTCCCGAAAAAAATTTCCGAACCCCCTTTACAAGTTCGGTTTTTTCTGGTATGATAAAAGCAGAAAACGGCAACGACCGAAACCCTTCCTATAATATAATCACACAAAGGAGAACACCATGGAACACGTTTACGCCTGCAAAGGGACCTGCTCCCGCTTCATCTACTTCGACCTCGACGAAAATCACGTCATCCGTTCCGTCCGCTTCGACGGCGGCTGCAACGGCAACCTGCAAGGCATCTCCCGGCTGGTCGTCGGGCAGAAAGCCGAGGACGTCATCGAGCGCATCGAGGGCGTGAAGTGCGGCATGAAGCAGACCTCCTGCCCCGACCAGCTTTCCCGAGCCCTGCGCGAAGCGCTCGCGGAGGAAAACGCATGAACGGCGACCTGCTTGCCGCCGCACGGCGGGAATACGAGCGCTGGCGGGACGCCCTGACCGGCGCGGAGCGCGACGAGCTGGACGCCATCCGCGACGACGACGGCGAGATCCTCGCCCGGTTCGGGCTGCCCATGCAGTTCGGCACGGCGGGACTGCGCAGCACGATGTCCCTCGGCGTCTCGCGCATGAACGTCTACACGGTCGCCCAGACCACCAAGGCGCTCTCCGCGCTCATTCTCGCCTCGAACGGGCAGGAGCGCGGCGTCGCGATCAGCTACGACAGCCGGCACAACTCCGCACGCTTCGCCGAGACGGCGGCCCGCGTCCTCGCGCACGACGGCGTGCGCGTCTACCTGTTCGACGGCATTCGACCGACCCCGGAGCTTTCCTTCGCGATCCGGCGCCTCGGCTGCATCTCCGGCATCAACGTTACCGCCTCCCACAACCCCAAGGAATACAACGGCTACAAGGTCTACTGGGAGGACGGCGCACAGCTCCCGCCCGAGCACGCGTCCCGCGTTTCCGATCTCGCGTCCGCCATCGACCCGCTGGTCGTCCCGCTCGCGGAACCCTCCTCCCCGCTGATCCGTCCGCTCTCCGCGGAGACCGACGACGCGTTCCTGACCGCCGTCCTCGCGTCCCGCCTCTCCCCGTCCCTCGACGCCGAGCAGGGCAAAAACCTGCACATCGTCTACACCCCGCTCCACGGCACCGGCTACCGGCTGATCCCGGAATGTCTCCGCCGTGCGGGGTTCACCGACGTCCGCCTGGTCGAGGAGCAAGCGATCCCGGACGGGGACTTCCCGACCGTCGCGTCGCCCAACCCGGAAAACGACGCCTGCTTCGCCCGAGCGGTCGAGCTGATCCGACGCGAAAGTCTCCCCTGCGACCTGCTGATCGCGAGCGACCCGGACGCGGACCGCATCGGCGTCGCCGTGCCGGACGAAAACGGCGAGTTCCACGCCCTCCACGGCAACCGCATCGGCGAGCTGTTGATCGACTACATCCTGTCCGCCCGTGCGTCCTCGAACACCCTGCCCGCCGACGGGTGCGCCATCCGCTCCATCGTCTCCACCCCACGCTTCGACGCGATCTGCGACGCGCACGGCGTCTCGCACGTCAGCGTGCTGACCGGGTTCAAGTACATCGGTGAAAAGATGACCGAGTGGGAGCGCACCGGGGAGCACACCTTCCTCTTCGGTTACGAGGAGAGCCACGGCTACCTGCCGGGTCCGTACGCCCGCGACAAGGACGCCGTCGGCGCGTCCCTGCTGCTCGCCGAGGTCGCCTGTTACCACCGCTCGCAGGGTCGGTCCCTGCCCGATGCGCTTCGCGCTTTGGACGAGCGGTACGGCTGCGCCCGCGAGTCCGGGTTCTCGGTCACGGTCACGGGGCTGGACCCGATGGCGGTCATGCATGAGCGCATGGCGGTCCTGCGCGAGCGTGGCGTGGAGTCCCTCGGCGGCGACCCGGTCGTCCGCGTGCGGGATTACCTGTCCCGCGTTGCCCGCGATCGTTCCGGCGAGGAGACCCCGCTCGAGCAGCCGTCCTCCGACGTGCTGTATTTCGAGCTTGCGTCCGGCTCCGCTTTCGCCGTTCGACCCTCCGGCACCGAGCCGAAGATCAAGGTCTACCTCTTCGCCCGCGACGCCGACCCCGCCGCCGCCCAGTCCCGCCTCGCCCGCCTCGCCTCTGCGACCCGGTCTTTGCTTGGCGAGTAGGGAGTTGCGAGGGGGACGAGGAGTACGAGGAGTACGAGGAGTACGTTGGGGGTTGTGACAACCCCCAAACCCCCGCAGTCTGGGGGAATATTATAATAGGAAGGTAAAATGGGGGAGACTTCCCTGTTTGTCTGTGCGTTTTGACCGGCGACCCCCAAATTCACCTGACTGCTGTCGCAGTCTGCGCCCCCAATTTAGGGAAATGCCTCGAAAGCGACAAAAAAACGGACCCCCCCACAAAGGGTCCGTTTTTTGGTGAAATGGGGAGACAAACGAGCCGCCGTGAAATTATAACAAAGTCTCGACTTGTTTTTCCGCTTCCAAACAGGACAATAAATGTTCCATATTCGCCAGCATACGGGGATAATGGAACGGACCCTTCCACATGGAGCCCTTCTGGGTATGGGAGACGGTGCCGTCCTTATGCAGGTAGCCGTACCACTCGCCGTAGGTCGAATCGGTAAAATGCCCGAACGCGTACGCGTGGACCTTCTCGAAGAGCCTCCAATAGGATTCCTCGCCGGTGATGCTGTACGCGAGCAGAGCCCCAATGAGCGCCTCGTCATGCACCCACCAGAGCTTCATATCGTGCTCCAGCTGTTCCGGCGGACGACCGTTGACGTCGGTGAAGTAGATGTAGCCGCCGTACTCCTTGTCCCAGCCCCAATCGGAGGAGCAGTTGAAGATCCGCAGTGCGGTCTTGAGCAGCTCCTCGTCCTTCGTGGTCAGGTACTGGTTCATCAAGAACCAGCTGTTCTCCATGGAATGACCGGGGTTGATGGTACGTCCCGCAGGCGTGTCGATGAATTCCCCGTTCGGACCGGTGGTCTCCAGCACGCACCCGAGTTCCGGCTTCCAATGGACGCGGAGGATGAAGTCCGCCATCTCGTCGGCGACGGCGGTGTAGTACTTCTTCTTTTCGGGGTCCTTGACGCACCGACGCAGCAATTGCGCGGAGGACACCAGCACCATCGGCACGGCGACGGCGTCCTCGGCGCGTGTGGACGCGTAGGACTTCGGCGTGATCTTATACGGGTCGCACGACGGGTCGCGGAACATGGCGAGCATCCGCTCGAAGCAGTCGCACGCCTTCCGCACATACCGTTCGTCGTCCATCATCAGCCCGTATTCCGCCATGCCGAGGACGTAGAAACTCTCGGTGAACATATACCGACGCTTGCGCAGCGGCTTCCCGTCGCGGGCGAGCGAGAAGAACATCCGCCCGTCGGCGTCCGCGATGTACTTCTCCAGGAAGTCCGCACCGCTCTTCGCGGCTTCCACCCACTCGTCCCGCTTGCCGTAGCGGTTGCAGAGCATGGAGAAGGTCCACAGGCAGCGACCCTGGAACCAACCGGACTTATCCGTCGAGTAGAGCTTGCCCTCGCGGTCGATACAGGTCATGTATCCGCCGTAGGTGCGGTCGAGCAGTTCGCTGTGCATCCAGAAGGGGATACAGTCGTCGAGCAGCCGGTCGCGGTAGAAGGTCTTGTAGGAGGAAATGAGCTGTTTTCTTTTGGCGTCCATGGATAAAAACATCCTTTCTTTTTTGCAAAACGGTGTCTTTTTCTGTATTGTACCGCTTTTTTTCGTTCTTGTCAATCGGATTCCGAGAAAATATTTGACAAAAGCCATTCTTTGTGCTACAATGAGACCGGCGTTGGGTCGGCGCAAGCGATAAACGTCGGCTTTCCGACGTTTGCGCAATCCCGTCGACGCAAGTCAAAGATTTTTGCAAGGGGGATCTGTATGTTCGCGAAGCGGCGGAAAACGGTCGGACTGCTCGCCGGAGCGCTCGCGCTTGCGCTTCTGCTCGGCGGGTGTTCCCTCTCCGTGGAATCCGTCATGGAGGACCTCAAGGCGTACGTCAAGGGCGAAGAAGCGACCGAATCGACCGGACCGGCGGAAGGGTTCGTCGAATCCCGGGAAAACGGCGAC